>JBBIOC010000077.1:0-7125 GCA_037443585.1 Candidatus Omnitrophota bacterium | reverse complement strand
CTAAGTCTGGGCATGGCTCAAGAAGTATTAGAGGCAATGGAGAAAAAAGGTTATGTTGAAAGGGTTAAGAAAGGTCCAGAAAGCTACACCATCCTTACCAATAAAGAAACACTTATCACAGACTGGTTAAAAGAGTACCGGTTTGATTTGAATAGAATCTACACCTACTATAGCCCTGACAGAGAGATCCTTAAGAAGATAAAAGAATACTTAAAAGATAATCACTATGCGCTTACCCTACACACAGCCGCCAACCTGATTACCAATTTTGTCAAGACAGAGGACATATTTTTCTATCTGGATTTTCCCGATTGGGATAAAGATACGCTTGAAATAAGGCAAAAACTGGACTTAAAGGAACTTGTAAGAGGAGGCAATGTTCACATTATCAGGCCTTTTTATAAAACAAGCGTCTTTTTTAAGACACAAAAGATAAAAGGGTTAATTTGTGTTTCAAATCTACAGCTTTATCTTGACCTTTACAATTTCCAGCCACGCGGCAGAGAACAGGCTGAATATCTTAAAAAATTGTTAGAAGAAAGAAGAAAAAGCCTTGACTGAAATCGAAAATATCGAGACCATTTTCTTTAAGGTTTTAGATGATCTAAAGGACTACCTTACTGACCTTACCCTGGTCGGCGGATGGATGCCTTATGTGTATTCAAGGTTTTTGTGGAATAACCTTGTAGTAAAGCCGATTACCACTACTGATATTGATTTTGGAGTTGGCTTTACTAAAGTCAAAGCATATCCCCGAACCATTTTTGAATTACTCTCTACGTTACATTACAAAGAACGTCATCCCCAGATGGACAGACTGTATCCGGTGGTGTTATACAAAGAAGGCAAGGTGCGGCTGGATTTTATCGCCCCCGCAAAAATAAAGGATGAGATAATAGAAAAGCTGGTGGGCAGGCAGATTGATATTAACAAGATTGATAAGTTTGAATTTCTCCTTGAACATAGAATTGTTATTGAGGTTAAAGACGAAAAGAAAAAGCAAACTTATAAAATCAATTGCCCTAAACCCTCAGCGTTTTTATACCATAAAGGCACTACATTTATACTTAGAGAGGATGAACAAAAACAGGCTAAGGATTTGCACTATATGTTACGCTATGCGCCTGATATAGATATTATTCTTAAAGAAATAACCCAATATTATAAGCACAGTTATTTTAAGGATATTCCTAAGAATCTTTCATCTTATTTTGAACGTAAAAGTAGCAAAGGTTGCCTTATGGTCGAGAGAGAAAATGGCCCAGATCCATACATAGAGGATTTAAGGCAAGATATATTTGAGAGATTTAATAGAATGAAAGATGTGTTATATAAATGATAAAGTTTGGAATCAGGCAACCATTTGATAAGATTGAACAAATTGAAGAGAGATACGCGTACCTGAACGTGCCTGTTGAAGTTGCTTTACCGTATTACTGGGATATATACAAGCCAGTGAGAGGACATTTGGCCAAGATAGCAGAAAAGATTAAATCCTATAACGTAACGGTGCTAAGTATACACGCTGTCCAAGCCCCAATTACAGATGGAAAATTTAGAATATGGGGAAAAGAAATAGCTGAATTTGCAAAAGCGCTCGGTGTAAAAACTATTACCTTACATCCTAACAATGTTAATAAAAATAAAGTAGTGCAAGAAGAAACACTCAAGAATTTAGAATATATTACCGAGATGTACGATGGCAAAGTTGTTTTTTGTATTGAAACCTTCGAAGGTAAAAGAAGAGTATTTACGCCGGCTGAAATAGTCGAGTTTAATTTGCCTATGACGCTTGACACTGCACATATACGAGATGATGAAAAGGTATGGAGTTTGCTAAAACACTACAAAGAAAACATTCTGAATATTCATCTTTCAGCCAGAAAAAATGACTTGCAGCATCTGCCTATAGATGGTTTTTGCAAAGAGATAGTAAGTTATCTTATTAAGAATAAATGGAGTGGAAATGTGATATTAGAATATCTGTCCGAGTTTCGCGGCCAAATGATAACTGATTTAGAATCCCTTAAAATAAATATAGAGGCATGGAGTTTATATTAGATAAGATGATTCGCGATGGACATATATGATTATAAAGAGATTATGAGGCAATTTTACACTAGGCTTGCAGATTTTCTATCTAATATGCCTGAAGTCCTAGAAGAAATGAAAAGTCAAGAAGATTATTTCAGAGGTCTTAACATCTCTGAAGTTGAGAGACATAATCTTGTCTTTGATTGGTATATCTTTGATTATAAAAGCGAAGTCTTGTCTAAAAATCTTTTGCAGTATTTTCTTGAGAAAGCCGACCTCACTGAAGATTTAAGAGCTATTTACGAAAGATTTAAAGATGGAATTTTTAGCATTTTTGAAATCAATGCCTTGAGAATGGGTAAAGAAATGATAGTCTGCGACCTTGCAACCGCTAAGGAATATGGTATAAAAGATACAACTCTTACTCGACAGGTTTCAAAAGGCCAGTGCGGCTTTTTAAGAGTACTTCCTTTTCAAGATTATTATATCTTGACCGGCACAGAATATTTTTTTCCTCAAGAGGCAAGCCGTTTCATCAAACTATTTTTCATGGATGCTGAAAAATATAAAAAACCTTTTAAGCTAACTCCCCTTACGATTTACGAGATATTCTTCGCCCAGGAAAAGCCAGAGAGTTTGCCGACTATCGAACGTTTTATACTTCTTTGTCAGGAAGGAGGGCTTAAGGAGGATTATATTAATGAAATAATCCAAAGGATAAGAAAAGAGGCGTTGAATAAAGGCGATTTTCAGGATATCCAAAAAGAACTTATTGCTAGGATAAAACCTTATGCCGGATTTGATATTAAGGAAATAACACAGGCTTTTATAGATGTGTGGAATGGTTTTATTTCAGAACAGAATGGTTACGTTGAAAAGGGGCCTATTGAAACCGCCCTTATTAATGTTTCCATGAGCTATGTGCAGTTAAAGGTAAATCCGAAAAAATTTAAGAATGAGAAGTCAGCTTCTAAGAAGGCTGAAGAGTTGTTGAAAGAATGGTTAAAAACACCGCGCCAGGAACTTGACGGAAAAACTCCTGAAGAAGTAATTCTTGAAGAGCGACAGAAACTCGGGAACCCAGAGAAAAAAGTGAAATTCAAAATTAATATAAGTGCTTTCATCCCCGGCGAAGAAGTTATTCAAAAAGCCAATGAAGCATTTGTTAAAGGTAGACAGTTATTACTGGAAAATAAACCTAAGGAAGCGATAGAGGCTTATAAGGAATATATTTCTATTCACTTCCAAAACCATGTTGTCTGGCATAATATGGGGATAGCTTATATCCTTTTGATGGACAGAGTCAATGCTGAAAAATGCTTCAAAAAATCCCTTGAAATTAACCCTGATTACGAATTAGCAAAGCGCAATATGAAGATTCTTAACAATGCTACTCAAGAAGATATAGAACGCATGGCCAAAGAATACAGGGTTATGATGGTAAACAAAGGAAAAGAAATGGAAATTTCGTATGACGAATAGTAATTAGGATAAAAAAGATTTAAGAAAATCTTTTTTATCGACATTTGTAGGAGATGAAAGATGGAAAGAGAAATTAAAGAATTAGTTTTGTTGCTTCTTTATCTGGCTTCTTGGGAAGAAAAAGAAAAGTATATGCCAGAACCGCTATATCGGAGTTGGAAAGGTTATCCTTTTGAAATCCTTAATAAGTTAGAAGAAGAAGGGTTTATTACTCAAGGCAGAAGAAGTAAATCCGTACACTTAACAAAAGAAGGAATAAAGCAAGCAGAAGAATTAAAGAAAAAATATAAGATAACAGAACATAAAGAATAAGAAATACTGTGTAAACGCAAGTTATCCATTCGTCATTTGTTACAGTTTTATGTAAACTTCAAAAATACTGGGACAAAATTTATAATTTACTATGAAACAAGAAATTATGACAAAAAAAGTGTTCATCCGCACTCTGGGATGGCCTTTTGTTTCGGCTTTACAATACGCTTTTTTGTTCTTTAAGATTCAATGAACTTTAGGCGCCGCGCGCCTGGGCCGGCGCTTCCGTATCCCGCGTGCACCGTTCGGCCTGCGTGGGCGCAGGCCTCACTTGGCGCCCCGCTGGGGCGGGGCTTCGTGCTAATGTGAGAGCGTGTTCAATTCGGCTTTTCGTGTTTGGCGAATTTTGGGTGGCGGCAAAATTCGCCAAACACTTTACGTCCTCTTCCTCGCAAAAATCCTAAAACTTGTCCTGAATGAAACGAAGGATAAAAAGTCCTTTTTTATTGCGGCGGCGGCCAAAAATTTTTAAAAGGTGTTTGATTTTTGCTCGTCAGAGTCCGCCCACGCCCGCAACTTAATCAGGAGTTGCGGGCGGAGAAGCCGAATCTCGAGTTGTCTTTGAGGGTGGTTAAAGCGAAGTCAACAGCCGCACTCGGCGATATATAAGCCTGTTAATGTAATGTTTTGTACCTTGTTCTCGTGTGTCTGCTGGGGTAACAGTTCAGCTATTTAAAGCATTATCTGGAACACCTCTCTACTTAACCTATCCATTTATCTCTAGGCAAAAAAAGCAAAAAAATCCTTGACAGGATTATTTTTTTGTTGTATAATCTGATATGTTAATATAATATCAGAAAATAGAAGTAAATGTATGAATGCCGAAACGTTACTTAACAGGCGCAAAAAGGCACTTAAGAAAATGCCCAAGCTGGAAGAATCTATCAGGGGCTCACTACTAGTAATGAGCCGCTTCTGCGGAAAGCCTAATTGTTGCTGTCTAAAAGGGCAAAAACACAAGGCAATATATCTATCACAGAGCTTTAAGGGTAGGACAAGAATGGTTTATATCCCTAAGGCATCAGAAAAGAAGGCATCTGAATATATACAGAATTACCAAAAGATAAAGAGTATCTTAAATATCCTCTCAGATATAAACATAAAGTTACTCACCAGAAGATGAGTAAAAGAGAACTTTACCAGAGAATATTAGAGCTCGAAAAGGAAAACGAAAGGCTAAAAGAGGAAAATGCGTATTTGAGGTTTGAACTGGAAGAGTTGCGTTCAAAAAGATATAAACCTAGCAAGAAAAGATATCCAGAGGATAAACAGATACCGCCTCCACCCAAAAAGAAAGGTGGCCTGTTTGGACATATAGGTTGGCTTAGAAAAAGACCTAAAAGCGTAGATAAGGTTGAAGGGGTGAGGATGGATAAATGTCCTCTGTGCGGTTCTATTGATATAACAGAGTGCCTGAAGACAGAAGAACACCTACAGGAAGATATAGTTATACCTAAAGTGCAGGTAACACTCTATCGCAAGCATAAGTATTATTGCAAGCAGTGTAAGAATATAGTAATAGCCAAGGGTAAAGGCGAACTTCCCAAAAGCTACATAGGCCCGATAGCAAAATCTCTGGCTGTATTTTTAAAATATGCAGTTAAGATATCTGACAGGGACATTAAAAACATATTTGATAAGATGTTTGGTCTAAAGATAGGGGCTTCTTCTATAGTTGGCTTTAGGGAGCAGTTAAAAAGAGAAGCCCAGCCCATATATGAGAATCTTAAACACTCTTTAAAACAAAGTGGCTTTCTTTACATAGACGAAACGGGTTGGAAGGTAGATGGACAAAACCACTGGCTCTGGAAATTCTCCAATAAAAAGGTATGCGTAAGCCATATAGACAAATCCAGAGGCCAAAAGGTCATAGAAGAAGTCTTGGGTAAACAATATGATGGCGTAATCATATCTGATTTTCTATTCTATATATAATAAGATAAAGACTAAGCGAAAGCAGCGTTGTTTGATACATATATTAAGAGATCTAAAGAAGGTTATAGGATACCGGCATGATGACAAAGAGGTTATAGGATACTGCAAGTACTTAAAAGATATATTTAAGGATGCCATAGAATTACACAAGGAATATAAAGATAAAGGATGGGATGATAGATTCTATAGAAAACGCAAGTTTTTAACGGAAGAGCTAAAAGACTTTTCCTTTCCAAACCCAAATAAGAGAATCCTTAAAAGATTCGCCAAAAGACTCAACCGCCATAAAGATGAACTTTTTACCTTCCTATATGAAAAGGATATAGATTATCATAATAATCACATAGAACAGCAGATACGCCCAGATGTAATACTGCGTAAGATTACATTTGGAAACCGCTCTATTAAGGGAGCAGAAAATCACAACGTTATTACAAGCATACTACAGACTGCAAAATTAAACAATCTCGACCCCATAGCCACATTACAAGATATACTATTACCTGCTAATAAAAATCCCTTTGTTAGAATCTTGGCACCTCCTTATAAAGAAACCCCTGTTTTTATTAGACCTTGCAATGAGAGAATGAAGCTATTTGCTTCTACTAAAGAATAGGATTATCTCTAAAGGAGAGATTGCTTCACCTGTCTTTTTGGCGGATTCGCAATAACAGGCTTCTTAGAATAGCTGAACTGTTACCTGCTGGGTAGCAAAGATTTTATGTTGACAAACCCTGCTTATTGTCCTACAATATAGAACAGTTGTCCCATATAATAGAACAGGAGATAAAAGATGCTTATACCGACAAGAAGAAGAAAAGTTTTAGAGGTATTCCTGAAAGATCCCTTTAAAGAGGTACATCTTAGAGAGATTGCCCGTTTATCTGGGGTTTCGTTGAATAACGTAGATAATTCTATGCGTTTGTTTGTAAAAGACGATATGTTTAAAAGACGGGAAATTTCAAATATGGTATTTTTTAAGCCTAATCTTGAAAACGAAGCCCTTCTAAAAATATTTGAATATTTAGAACTCGAAAAGAAAAAAGGATTCTATAATAAAAACAAAAAAATAGCCAGATTGATACAGAAGTACACCGAGGATATAGTTGCCTTATCAGATAAAAAAATTCAATTAGTAATTCTTTTTGGGTCGGTAGCGAGGGGAGAATGGGCTAAGGGCAGTGATGTAGATATACTCGTGGTAGTTTCAGGAAAAGAAAACGAAGTGACGCCGATTTTAAATAAAGCAAAAATAGAAGTCAGTCCTCTTTTAGAAATTAGACCGATAAGTACCACCACAGAAAAATTTAGAGAAGGGTTTCAAAAGAGAATTGAATTTTATGATGAATTATGGAAAGACAG
>JBBIOC010000076.1:4424-7187 GCA_037443585.1 Candidatus Omnitrophota bacterium | reverse complement strand
AAAATACTTTATAAATTTATTCTTCTCCCACATAGTATGGAATATCCCAGGGGCAGTGCCGTGTCCAAAACCGCCGCCATAGCGGCCAACTGTCCATTCAATCCACATCAAAGGGATGCCGAGTAAGAACAAGGATATGAAATATGGAATCATAAATGCGCCGCCGCCATTCTGCGCTGCCTGGACAGGAAATCGCAGGAAATTCCCGAGCCCAACAGCGCTCCCTGCAACAGCCATAATTATCCCTAATTTAGAACCCCAGGTATCTCGCTTTTTCATCGTTTTGAAAAATAATTTTAACGCGGATTTTCGCAGATTTCACGCGGATTATCGCGGATATTTTCGATATAATCCGCGTCCATCCGCGTGCAATCCGCGTATATCCGCGTTCAATAATAGTTCTTAAATTGACCGTTAATTTATTGGTCTATAGGACTTTTTAACCCTCCTTAAATTCTCAAGCCCCGAGTCATCCATCAGGTTTATATATTTATATTTTGTAAGTTCCTTGCAGAACTCCCTGAAGATAAATTGGGAAAGGCCTTTGAATTTCAAGTCTGTAATCTCAAAGAGAATACAGAAGGTCTCTTTATTTAACTGGTAGCCAAAAGTGTAGGCTGAGATTACACCTTCTATCTTCACAACCCTCCCAATAAGACCCAGCTCTTCAAATTCCTCCATTGCTATTTTTTGGGCAGAGAGGCTGTCATCTATGAGTCTATGATAATATAGGTCTTTATATTTTTGTTTTCTATCTTGCGCCCACTTTGAAAAGAGTTTCAGGCATTCACCTTTCATTTTAGCTTCATATGGCAGATACGCATAATTATAATTTTTCACAAAGAAGTTAAAGCTTGAACGTTTATGTTTAAATCTACCCCCCTTTAATTCTGAAAGTTCTTCTCTTAAGTATATATATTCTTTATACTTTTTTATCTTATCAAATTCTATAAGATTTCCTCCTTGGCCAAGGAGTATATCTATCTTTCCATTCGTCTTCCTCCACCAGATATCCGTCATCCCTTTCCATATATAAAAATTTACAAAGGAATAATAGAAACTTTCAGAATCCTTGAATTCTTCATCAAATATTTTTTTATCTCTAATGCACAACTTTTCATAGTCTCCTTGGGGAGCCATTTTATCTTTTGCATATGGACAGGTTGTGTCCAAACAGAGCATTGTCTTGCCTTTATTTTCATTATAGGTTATTATAAATGGATAGAGCCTGCAGTCTATGGGCCTCTGTTCATAGATACTGCATATATTTTTTTCAGGCAGAAAGAAAGGGCAGATATAGAGGCTATTATACTTTTTTAGAATTACATGGCCTTCACTATCAAGCAGGTCTTTAAATTCGTCTCTTCGTTCTTCCTTTAGAAAGATAGGCCGAAGAAGACTTCTTTCTTCTAAAAACCTGCAGCAGACGTCACAGGCAAGGCAAAATTCTTTCGGGATTAGATTTTTCACATTTCATATTCTATCATTTTTCATCTTTTATTTTCAATTAGTTTTTGTTATAATAATTTTAAACAGGAGGGCAAGATGTTTCAGAAAGTCTTTATAAATCTATTCGTTGTTTTCTTTCTATTTTTTATAGGCTGCAATATCCTGCCAAAATCCATGCAATATCAGAAAGAGGAGGAGAGATTGATTGGCAGTACTGAGGGTTATAACCCCAAGATTGAAGAGGTTCAGTTTGTTTTGAAAGAGGCAGGTTATGAGACTGGGACAACTGATGGCAAGGTCGGCAAAGAGACAAGAAATGCAATAAAGGAATTTCAGGAATCAGTGGGTTTGAAATCTACAGGTTTTCTCGATGAGGCAACGATGGGTCAGATAGAGCAATTGAAAAAGGCAAAAGAGGCTTTGACAAAAAAATATAAAGTTACAGTCAGAGAGGCGCCGCAGGAGAAGGCTTTTGTTTCTGCAAAGGATATACAGACTGCCTTAAAGAACGCAGGATTCGACCCGGGGCCTATTGATGGAAAGATTGGCCCAAAGACCCGACAAACAATAAGAGAATTTCAAAGAGCAAAAGGCCTCACGCCGGATGGGGTTGTGGGTCCGAAGACCTGGGCTGAACTCGAACCATATCTTACAGAAACAAAGTCTAAAAGATGAAGAAAAGCTTTAAGGATATCTGCATAAGTTGTATCTTAATCTTTTTATATGTAGTTTTGGTGCCTATTTTACTATTTGTTTTGATAGTTTACTTTTGGAGAAAATAGAGTTATAATAAATTTGAGCATGGAGGTGTAAGATGAAGAATAAAGATTTAGACAAATTAAATCGTAAAGAGTTATTACAACTTGCAAAGGAGAGAGGGATTAAATACAGAATCTTTATGACTAATAGTAAACTGAGGAAGCTACTGGCTTCAGAAAGAAAGGTAAGGCCAACCTATGCCAAGAGTGATTTTAAGGAGATAACCGAGGCAAAGGAAAGGGTTGAGCTTGCAAAGTTTGACTTGGGTAAGGCCCAACCTCAGCCCAAATGGGAGGCACCCGCGGTCACTATTACAAAGGAGGAGGAATTCAGGTTCCCGCGTGGATATGGGGATAATAAAATTGTTGTACAGGTGCGCGACCCCTGGTGGATTCATGCATACTGGGAGGTTACACCACAGAAGCAGGGGGAGATAAGAACTCAGATATATAGAAACGGATTGCATTTTGAAAAGTCTATTCTGCGTGTCTATGATGTGACAGATATAGTCTTTGATGGCACAAACGCCCATTCATATTTTGATATTGAGCTACA
>JBBIOC010000076.1:0-4414 GCA_037443585.1 Candidatus Omnitrophota bacterium | reverse complement strand
GCAGATAACTGGTATATAAATGTAGGCAAACCCAACCGTTCGTGGTGTGTTGACATAGGTATGAAGACCAGGGAAGGGGAATTTTTTGTCTTGGCGCGCTCAAATAGCGTGCGGACCCCGAGGTTTGGGATGTCAGATGTCCTTGATGAAGAATGGATGTGTCAGGAAGAAGATTATTGGAGGATGTTTGGGCTTTCAGGGGGTTTTGGGGTTGGAAAGAGTTCTCTGGAATTAAAAGAGCTCTTTAAGAAGCATTTTGAGGAACAGGTCTCTTCTGGTGCAATCTCAAGCATTTCAAGCCCTGTTGCAAAAGAGAAAAGAGGTTTCTGGCTCAAAGTTGATACAGAGCTCATTGTCTATGGCGCTACCCAGCCAGATGCAAAACTTACTGTTCAAGGCAGGCCTGTGGACTTAAGACGAGATGGCACATTCTCTTTAAGATTTAGCCTTCCAGATGGCCGACAGGTAATTCCTGTAGAAGCCATATCGAGCGATGGCCAAGAGTATAGAAGAATCACACCGATAGTTACAAGAAAGACAGAATAGAATGCTTTGAAAAAGCCAGTTTACACCGCTAAACCGCAAAATGTCCGCAAAAGCGCAAAATTTTTTCTTCAGTGTTTTCTTTGCGTTTTTGTGGATTTTTGCGACTTTGCGGTGTCAAAGAAGAGTTTTTTAGTTTGATATGGAAAAAGGATATCTTGCATTGGTCCTGCACGCGCACCTTCCTTTTGTGCGCCATCCTGAGCATGAAACCTTCTTAGAGGAAAACTGGCTCTTTGAGGCTGTCACTGAGACTTATATCCCCCTTATAAATATCTTTGATAGACTTATTGACGAAGGGATGGAATTCAGACTCACCTTTTCTCTTACTCCGACGCTTATCTCAATGTTGTGGGACCCTCTTTTACAGTCCAGATATCTGAGACATTTAGAAAAATTGATTGAGCTTACCAATAGGGAGATTGAGCGCACGCGCTGGCAGTCCGAATTTAACCGCTTGGCTTATATGTATCATCATCGCTTTACAGAAGCAAAGAGGATTTTTGTGGAGCGCTATAAGATGGACCTCGTCAAGGCCTTTAAGAAATTTCAAGACCTTGGAAGGATTGAAATTATAACTAGCGGGGCGACGCATGGGTATTTTCCCCTAATGGAGTACAGGAGGGAGGCAGTAAGAGCTCAGGTAAAGGTAGGTGTGCAGACTTATGAGAAGGCATTTGCAAAGAAGCCTAGGGGAATTTGGCTGCCTGAATGCGGTTTTAATCCCGGGGATGATGAGATTTTGAAAGAGGAAGGGATAAAGTATTTTATTTTGGATACCCATGGAATCTTATTTGGCTCTCCAAGACCAAGGTTTGGAATCTTCAGTCCTTGTTATACAAAGTCAGGCGTGGCTGCTTTCGGAAGGGATATGGAGTCTTCAAAGTCAGTTTGGAGCTCTATTGAAGGCTATCCGGGTGATTATAATTATAGAGAATTCTACAGGGACATTGGCTATGACCTTGACTATGATTATGTCAGGCCTTATTTAAATGGGGATGGCACGAGGATAAATACAGGGATAAAGTATTATCGCATAACTGGAAAGACTGAAAACAAACAGCCGTATGTTCCAGAATGGGCTTTAAGTAAGGCAGCTGAGCATGCAGGGAATTTTATGTTTAATAGGGAAAAGCAGGTGGAGTATCTTTATAGTATTATGGGCGGGAGAAAGCCCATTATACTTTCTCCTTATGATGCAGAGCTCTTTGGTCATTGGTGGTTTGAAGGGCCTGATTGGTTAAATTTTCTTATAAGAAAGATTGTATTTGACCAGAAGACAATCAAACTAATCTCCCCAAGTCAGTATTTAGAATTCTATCCAAGAAATCAGGTGATAACGCCTTCACTTTCAAGCTGGGGCTGGAAAGGCTATAGCGAGGTCTGGCTTGAAGGCTCTAATGACTGGATATACAGGCATCTGCACAAGGGCATTGAACAGATGGTTGAGATTACTAAACTCTTTCCAGATGCAACTGGACTTAGGCTTCGCGCCTTAAATCAGATGGCAAGGGAACTCCTTCTGGCGCAGTCGAGCGACTGGGCATTTATTATGAAGACAGGCACATTTGTATCTTATGCCTATAAAAGGATTAGAGACCATATCAGCAGGTTTAGCGTTTTATATGATCAGATAAAAAATGGAAGAATTTCAGAGGGTTGGTTGAAAGAGGTGGAGTGGAAGGACAATATATTTCCGGATATAGATTATAGGATTTATGCGTCTAAACTTTAGGGTCTTGCCTTCAAGCACTAAATTTTTTCGCCGTGCGCTCCAGTTTACGGCTCGCTCATTCTTAGATACTTTACCACACTCACTTCGTCCCGCACTTTGCTTGCAAAGCGCGGGACTTCGTTTGCTCCAAGGGTGCCTTCATCCATTCGCTCGCCGTAATTCTTCGCGCACCGAAGCTCTATATATACAGTAATGCCGAAAAAATTTTAATGTGCTTTCAGGCAAGCCCCTAAAGTCTATACTTAGTTTGGTTATTTTTTAGTCATGCTAAAAATATTCTTTAAATTAGACGAAGCTGGCACGAATATACGCACAGAGGTCCTGGCAGGTTTTACTACCTTTGTCACTATGGCGTATATAATCTTTGTCCAGCCTGCTGTCCTGGCAAATGCAGGAATGGACTTTGGGGCTGTTATGGTGGCAACCTGCATTGCAAGTGCGATTGCTACGATTTTGATGGGGGTCTTAGCAAACTATCCAATAGCGCTGGCGCCTGCAATGGGACATAACTTCTTCTTCGTATATACAGTATGTATTGCAATGGGGATTCCGTGGCAAAAGGCGCTTGGCGCAAACTTTATATCCGGGTGTGCGTTTATTCTCTTTTCGCTTTTTGCAATTAGGGAGAAAATCATAAACGCGGTTCCAAATGCCTTGAAGGATGGCATTGCAGTTGGCATAGGGCTTTTAATTGCTTTAATAGGATTTGAGTGGGCAGGGCTCGTTGTGCCGCATTCAGGAACCTTTATTGGACTTGGAGACTTAAAATCAAAACCAGTTCTACTCTCTATCTTCGGGATTTTACTTATAAGTATCTTACTTACAAGGAGGGTAAAGGGCAGCATACTCTGGGGGATCCTTGTGACCGCAATTTTAGGATATTTCTTAGGGCTTGTAAAGTTTTATGGAATAGTAAGTCCGCCACCCTCTTTAAAACCCACACTTTTTAAATTAGATATCTTAGGTGCATTTGATATAGGCCTTGTAACAGTAATCTTTGTATTTTTCTTTTTAGACCTATTTGATACTGTTGGAACCCTTATAGGGGTTGGCCAGCAGGCTGGCTTTATGAAATACGGAAGAATGCCAAGGGCAAACAAGGCGCTTTTATCTGATGCGATAGGCACAGTCGAAGGCACCCTTTTGGGGACTTCTACAATTACGAGTTATATCGAGAGCGCTGCAGGGGTTGCTGCAGGCGGAAGGACTGGACTTGCAAATCTGGTGACAGCTGGACTCTTTATACTTTCAATATTTTTCTATCCCCTTGTAAAGATGATAGGCGGGGGATATTTGCCAACAGGCGGAACAGCAGTCCTCTATCCAGTAACTGCCCCTGCACTTATAATTGTTGGCAGCATGATGCTCACGAATGCTACAAAGATAGACTGGCGTGACTATACAGAGTCTATCCCTGCATTTTTAACCCTTATTATAATGCCAGTTACCTTTAGTATAACAGAAGGGATATCCTTTGGCTTTATCTCATATTCAATTTTGAAGCTTGTATCTAGGAAGGCAAGAGAGGTTCACTGGATTATATACCTGTTTTCTGCCTTGTTTGTGTTGAGGTATATTTTTTTATAGAGATTTCAAAAAAGTAAAATATAAAGAAATCTCTTGATTAAAAGATTAAAAAGCAGATTACACAGATTAAATCACCGACGAGACAATCTGTGTAATCTGAAGTAATCTGTGTAATCAAGAAATTTTTTATTTTTTGGTTCTAAAAATTTCTATAAAATTATTGACAGAGGATTTGGTGTGTGGTATATTTTACCTAAATTTTCAAGGAGGTGATTAGATGGGCAAGTATATTACAGTTCTTGGCGGTGCGATAAGTATTCTTCTTGGAATTTGGGGCATAGTGGGATGGTGGTGGGATTTTGTAGACTTACTTAAAGGCTCTGTTCCTCCGATTTTAGTTTTAGGGGGATTGGCAGCAGTATTTGCAGGGGTGAGCGAGATAAAGGATTCTATCGCAGCCAAGAAGGAAGAAGAAAAGAGAAAACAGGAAGAGAAGAAGTAAGTTCAATAATAAAACTTTAAATTTCGATTTCTATTTAATAATGCACAGATGGTCACAGATTAAAAGATACAGATGATCACAGATATCTGTGATCATCTGTGAAAACA
>JBBIOC010000075.1:0-7212 GCA_037443585.1 Candidatus Omnitrophota bacterium | reverse complement strand
AAAGATTCCATAATCTTTATATAAATCCCGCAACAAGGCTTTATTTGAGCCGTGATGATAGACCCTTATTGCATTTGCGCCCATCTCTTTTAGAAGTTGAAAGTCTCCCACATTCGGCTCATCAGGGTCCTGTATATTATTCCTATTTTTATCCACCCAAGCATCATAAGGCCCATCAATCTTCCCATTTCTATTATAATCTGCGAGCATCCAGTCTTCCAAAGTTCCCTCATCAGGGCTCTGTCCAACCTTGCTTGGAGAATATGCCACTGCCTTTATTAAAAAGGGCCTCTCATCCACCCTTAGTTCCCAAGCGCCGTCATCAAACCTTGCCAATCTTATGCGGCCCTCGCCTCGCACCTCAAGTAAATTTCTCATCTTTTTCTTCTTAAGGCCAAATTTATCTTTAAAATACTCAAACCGCCCAACCCCTCTTAGCCTTCCTGGATTTACAATAAATTCATCATTTGAGATGCTATTATCATAGCCATTTAAAACCTTTATCTCAGCATCTTCCAACTTCATCCGCAGTTCTGGATACTTTCTTAATAAAAATTCAATCCTTTCAATAGCGACCTGGCCCACATACCAGGGTGTATGCCAGTATGTCCAGCCAACTGCAGTGGGAAAATGAACAACAACCGCATAATATGCCTTTATAGCATGTTTGATGAGCCCTGCGCGTTCAAGCAAAAATGCTGTATAAAAGAGCTTCACACCCGGGGGCTCAGGCGCCTGTGTCCATTTGTAAAAGTTAGCCTCCAAATCATCTGTATATATAAAATCCCAGTGATTTCCCTCAAGCCTCCCCTCTTTCTTTGCCTTCTGAAAATTCGGGTCCCATACAACGCTTGAGGTATTTGGATAAATCCCTTCGCCCACTGCTGAACTTAAACCTCCCTGGTCTGATATCTTATATTTATAATACTTAGTCCCAATTCCTTCAAATCTCCCATATCTTTTATAATCGACAATTTCTTCCTTGCCCGGGTCATATAAAATTAGCCTAGTCTTTGGCTTTATAACCCTTGGCTTCTCTTCAGCAACCTTTGGCTTCTCTTCTAATTTCTCAAGGCTCGCCTCACTCTTCTCTTTTACGCTCCAGAACCAACCACGAGGGTCCCAGGACTGTGCATAACCAAATTTCTCTATAGCTATTTTAAAGGAACTCTTTGCATCCTCTACTTTTCCCAAAGAGATATATGCCTCACCCATTATAAAAAAACAGGTGCCTACACTGTTTAAGGCCTCAAACTCATCAATCCTGTCTGTTGAGGGCAATTCCTTTAAAGAGGCCTGCTGCCTCTCTGCATCCTGAGAATATAGCTCAATGCACCTCTTTGTCCAAAAGAATGTCTTATCATAATCCTTTGCGCCCCATGCTTCCCAGGCACGGATGGTAAGCTCCTTTGGAGAAAGATTCTCTTCGCAGAGACCTTCTTCAAGGACAAAAAATAAAGCTGCCAAAAAAAAGATAAAAATTCGTAAATGCTTTATCACCCTATAACCGCCCCCGCAGTAATCCCCTTTATAATATGTCGCTGCATAAAGAGGTATATCAAGATTATTGGCAGTGCTGTAATCGTCATACCTGCCATTAAAAGCGGATACTCGGTAATGTGTGTCCCTTGAAATATCATCAAACCCCTCTGAAGAGGCATAAGGGATTTACTTGAAAAGATTAAAGTAGCGAGTATATATTCATTCCAGACATTCAAAGAATTAAAGATTACTATCACTGCAATGGCAGGCCTTGCCAGAGGCAATGCCACATGCCACCAGATGCCTAATTTGCTACAGCCATCTATGCGCGCAGCATCCTCAAGTTCCTTCGGCATCTTATCGAAGAAGGTCTTTAAAAGATAGATGGAAAGAGAGAGTCCCACATTTATCATGCAGAGAATATATCCAATGCGGGTATTTACAAGGTGGAGCTTTGTCATAAGCACATACAAAGGCACAAAGCTCCCTGGTAAAGGAATCATCATCGCTGCCAGGAAGATGAAGAATAAAAGGTCCTTTCCAAAGAATTGCAGGCGAGAAAAGGCAAAGGCTGCAAGTGAAGAGACAATGATTATCCCAAAGACCACAGAGACTGTATAGATAAGACTATTTAGAAAATAGATGCCGAATCCCCCCTTTGTCCAGGCAAAGTAAAAATTCTCCCAGTGCGGAAGTTTTGGGATTATGCTCATATCCTTAAATACTGTCTGCTGGGTCTTTAGGCTTGAACCTAACATCCATAGGAGTGGAAATAAACAAGAGACAGAGACTGTTATTAGAAATATATGAATTAATGTATCTTTGGAGAGCCTTTCTAACTTATAAGTCCAACCTTCTCTCATATATTACCCCCTTCAACCTACGCGGTTGAACAAATTGTTCAACCGCGTAGGTTGACGTAGGTTGACATACGGTACTATGCCTGACGCATATATTTTGACAACCTTATCTGTATAAAAGATACCACTAACAAAATCGCCCCAAAGATAATCCCTTGAGCGCAGGCGTATCCAAATCTGGACGAACCCACCATAGAGGCAAGGATTCTCGTAACAGGGACCTCTGTATGATACCCAGGCCCACCCCCCGTCATAGAAAGTATCAAGACGAAGACCTGCATTGTCCCTAAGATTGTAAGTATAGAGACTAAAATAAACACAGGCACCATCAATGGGATTGTAATTCTCGTAAAGATTTGCCAGCTGCTTGCGCCATCTACCTTTGCTGCCTCATAGAGTTCTTTTGGTATTGTCTGCAGGCCTGCCAAAAATATTATAAAACCCCAACCAAAACCCTTCCAGGAATGTATTATTGCTACTGCTGTCAAGGCAGTCTTTGGGTCTGAAAGCCAGTCGCGTGCAAAATGTCCAAATCCAAGGATATTCAACCAGTGATTTAAAAGTCCGTAGTTTCCATCATATATCCAGCGCCAGACAAGACCCACAACTACTTCTGAAAGAATTGGCGGGATGTAAAATATTACCCTGTATAGGTTGCCTGCCTTGATATCTCTATCACAAGCCAGGGCAAGCGCAAGGGCCAATGCGTTTTGAAATGTCAGAGCAATCAATGTAATATACGCAGCATTACCCATTGACTGCCACCAGATTCTATTCTGGAATATAATCTCTTTAAAATTCAAAAGCCCTACAAATCTGGTGTAAGGCGTTATGCCGTCCCATTCTCTAAGAGAAAGGTTAAAGACGCTGATAAATGGATAGATATAGAATATTGAAAAGATTAATACTGCTGGAAGGACGAATAGATAGTTGTCTATCTTGTATTTTAACCTCATCTAACTTTGGATAATTCTCTCTCTTTTATTTCCTGAACCTCTGCTGCAAGTTGCTCCGGTGTCTTTTCGCCAATAATAATCGACTGAATGCCTTTATCAAAGGTCTCTATTACAGTAGGGAATTCAGAAATCCCCCAGATACTCGGATGAGTTGTATTCTCCATATCATCTGCAAACTGGGCTAAGATAGGTGTAATATAAATAAGGCTTTCTTTGTTTGAAGGCAGATTTCTCGTCTGGCGGGCCAGAAATGCCTGCTGCTGTTTATCTGTAAGCCATTTAAGAAATTCAATCGCTCCTTTAATATTCTTAGAGCGCTCATTCACGATGAAAGAAGAACCAGCTCCCCCCCATATCATCATAGGATATTGTGCAGAGACACTTGGCGGAAGCATAGCGCCATAATTTAGGTTTGGATTCATACCATAATATACATTTACGCACCAGGAGCCATTGAAAGCAAATGCTGCACGATTATTTGCAAATAACTGCTCTGCAGTCTTATTGACCATTGTAACTATGCCACTTGCCAAGATTCCTTCGTCGCGCATCTCTCTAAATAAATCAAAGACCCTTATCCAATCAGGGTCATTATAGCTTGCCTCACCACGGATGGTCTTTAAAACCTTCTCTTCACCCATTATATTAAATGCAAAATTTGAGGCCAAACAGTCTATCATCCAAATCTCGCCCCAGCCGCTCACAAGGCCACCAATCCCTGCTGCCTTTAGTCTCCTCCCTGCTTCAAGAAATTCATCCCAGGTCTTCGGAGGTCTTCCAGGGTCAAGGCCTGCTTGCTTAAACAAGTCCTTATTGTAAAGCATCTGGATGTTCGTAACATCTATAGGCACTCCATATATACCTGGCTTTACCCCATATATATTGCCTTCGCTAAACTCATTTACTGCGAGAGCCTTTTTAAATAATCTATTCTTCCAGGCCCCCCCATTTTTATTCATCTCTTCAGTCAGGTCATAAATATGGCCTGACTTTATAAAACTTGCAAAGTCCCTCTTCTCGCCTAAAATCCCAAATATATCAGGTAGGGTGTTTGTCTGTGCAGCTGCCCTGACCTTCTGTGTATATGCATCAGAAGGCGCATATAGTTCAAAATTTACATTTATGCCAGTTTCCTCTTTATATCTTTCAGCCAATTTTGTGAATGCCTCTTCCCTGTCGCTCATCCAGTGCCAGATTAAAATCTCATTCTGTTTTTTTGCCGGCACTGCGCAACTTGATAAAAAAATTAAAGATAAAAACGCTAAAGACAGTTTCACCTTTTTCATTATTATCTCCTGTGGTTTTGGCTTAAAGATTACGCGATTGCAAGCCTTGTAAAGTCCCTTGCAAATTCCAATGCAATGCCCTGAAGTTTTTCCTCAATACGCACCACACGCGCCTTCCCAACCAAACGAGAGAACGGGAAGTCCCTACTAGACTCCCGGGGAATTGCAACTGCAACGCTCAATACATCCTCCCTCTTTATGCTTTTAACCTCAGGTGTTTTAAAATAGGCACCTGTATAACTGATATTTGAGGTAGAAGCAGCTACGGTCTTTTCCTCTCCACTTGAGTCTCTCCACCTGACGCTTATAGGGAGACTCAGCTCAACCCTCTGAAATAGCCTCCTCTCAACATTAGCCAATGCCATTTTCACCTCCTCCATTTATTTAACATTAAATTTTACCACAACTTTTGTATTTTTAAAAGGCTTTTTTAAAATATTTCTTAACAACATTGATAAATTAAATTTGGGACCTAATATTTCTTAGCCCAACCGAATTTGGTTTTAAATTATTTTCAAAGGTAGAAGATTTTTCTATTTGTTCAGCTAAAATTCTATAAAGACGCACTTGTTCTATTGAAGGATTTTTAGAGGTTTCGGATTTCTGAGCAATATTAATCAATAATTTTATGAATTCTTCTTTTTTAATCTTTGTCCAATCAATTTTTTTAGAATTTAATATCCTTAAGCGAATACAATTTAAAGCAAGGTCAGGACTTCGCTTGCCAGAATTAGATATTGCTTTCGCTACTTTAATTGCATCACTGGAAGAAAAACCGAGTTTCACCATTCTATTATAAAAAGACTGGGCACAAAAACTTAATTGAGCTTCGTTTTTAGCATCTGATTGTGCAATAAAATTTTGCACATCGTTCAATGTTAGATAAGGATTTGCAGGAAAGTTATACCGCTCTCTCAAGATATACCAGATTGGCCAATGGAAGATAATTTGTTTTTTACGATTTGCTCCGTTTTCTATAAGGGAACGCAATGCGTTCAACACCTCATCAATTACTGGATCTTGCTCAGGTTTAGGTGGGACTGAATTTCCGATATAGACATATCCATTCATTTGAGAAAGTTCGCCCTTTATAATTATGCGCAATGCCTGTCTCGGAAAAAGTCTGGCTCCAACTTGCGTTGACTTAAACTGTTCTAATTCTGGTTCTGGAATCTTCTCAGGCTTGCGCTGAGTTCTGGATACTAAATTAATAAAATCTCTGCCTGTAATTCTTCTATAATATCCATTCTGTTGTCCGTCATAGCAAAGTATAATCTGCACATCACTACTTATTGCATCAAATTCATAAAGTGTTGTAAGCATAATATAATAGATTGAATCCAAATCTTCTTCTTTATTATCTAAATATTTAAGCGGTGGATTTAGAACAAGGAAGGTGCTACTGTTTTTATTATTATCGTTTCCATACCCAGTATAACAATAACCATAATCGAACTGCAAAGTGCCCACTTCTATCCCCTCCCTTTTTGCAACATCAGAATGCGGCTCCAATGGATCCATCTGTATAAATTTTTTTCTTTTTCCATTATTATTCGGGTCGACAAGGAAGGCCGACTTTTTAGTTATATCAGGAATTTCATGTGTTACCTCGGAAACTCTCAATAACTCTTTCTGATCAAGTTGATTCAGCATATCTTTCCTCTTCTGTAATAATCTAACCTTAGCTAATTCCCAAACCAGATATCCTAATGCCCCAACACCCAAAACAATTGCTACCAACTTCCATGGCCCATAAGCAGCGATACTCATTGTCCCTGCCAGAAGCCCTATGAGTAGAAGGCTGAGTTTTGAAAATTGGTCTCTGCCCATAATTTGGCTTGACACTATTATTCTTTCTTGACTTTTAGGGGGAACTACTCTAAACTTTATATAATCAAGGAGGTGTTTTAGATGCGCAATGGCATAACTCTTGAAATCAGCCCAGCTCAGGTAGAAAATCTCGTAGAAAGACTGCCTCTGGACAGAAAGATTCGTCTTGTTCGTAGGCTTGAAAGAGAAACCTGGGCGATGAAGCTGGATAAGCTGGTAGGAAGGATGCGCTCTCGAATAAAAACGGCTAATATTTCCTCTAAAGATATAGACCGCATCTGCCAAGAGGTAAAAAGAGAATACGATGAAAAACATCGTAGTAATTGACCTCAATGTATTTGTAAGAGCGCTATTAACCAGCGGCGCTGATAAAGCAATATATGAAGCAATTAAAGAAGATAAAATTATTCCTGCCTTTTGTCTTGATATGCTTGAAAATCTTGCCAAGGTATTGGCCAGGCCCCATCTCAAATTAGACATAAAAGATATCCAAGAACTCCTTGAGCTTATCAGAATAAAGGCTATTATGGTCAAACCAGATGTCAAAATCACTGCCTGTCGCGATGCCTCGGATAACATCGTCTTGGAAACCGCTGTGGCCAGTAACGCTAAAACCATTGTCACCAATGACCTTGATTTACTTATCCTTAATTCTTTCCGAACTGTCTCCATTGTTTCTTCCCGCCAATTCCTAAAGATACTCAAGAGACGATAAAATCTCTTAGCAGAAATAATCCCTAATACCCCAACACCCAAAACAATTGCTACCAACTTCCATGGCCCATAAGCAGCGATACT
>JBBIOC010000074.1:0-7295 GCA_037443585.1 Candidatus Omnitrophota bacterium | reverse complement strand
CAACCAAGGAAGGATTATCTAGCAAAGAAAAAAGTAAAAGTATTGTAAAAGAAGTAAATAGGTATATTCAGGCTTTGCGGGATGCAACTGATATTGAGCGAAAGGTTACCTTAGAGCAACTTCGCAAAAAACTTTATTCTGATGATGAATTTGATGCCCATGTGGCCACTCTATTATTAATTCAACCATCTGAAAAACCAGAAGTTGTAGGGAAGGCTTCTGAGATTCTGTTAGCAAAAGTAAGTAGCTTGCATAATAGATTTTATGAGCTTGACTCTGTAGCTTTAAGAGATTTAGAGCGTGATATGCAGGCCTTGGCAATGGCACGGTTAAAAGGCCTGTCCAGCGAAAACCGTAAAAAGATACGCGAAGAGATAATTTGGTGGATTAAAAATGCACGTGATAGCTATGTTGTTGCAAATATATTGCTCGGACTTATACTGAGCAATAAGTGGGGCGACCCCGAATACAAGAACACTTTAGTAGATTTAGGCATTAGAATTGATGAGGTAAAAAAGAAGATTTATACCAAGCAAGATGTAAGCGTTAAAATAGATGATTATGCAAGACCATTGACAATAGAATTAAAACCAGAGGCTATGGGTGAAAGTAAAAAGATTTTAATGAGAACTATTTATGGTGGATATTTAGAGCCATTTCAGGAAGAAGAGATAATTAGACGAAGAGACAAAGTCCAATCACTAATAGAAGACAATATTATAGAGTATTTTGGCAAGACATATCCTCAATATAAAATAACAAGTGGATATATAGGAGGAAGTTATCTCTGGTCTCATAGATTACAACCTCACACCAACATAGATTTGATGCTTGTTGTTAAGGGAAATACTTTTAAGGTAATAGATATTCCTCTAGAAGAACTAAAGCTGGATGAACAACTTGTTAAAAAAGATGAGATAGAATCTATAACGATTGTTACTGTAGGAGAAGAAATGCTCACAAAAGAGGAATTACAAAGGTCGCTTGATTATAAAGATAGACAGATATTAAGACGATCAATAGTTGCCTTTTTAGTGAGTGGGTTACCAGTTTATGGACAGGATATTTACAGCAATGTTTATTTAAGCGCTGAAGATTTATTGATTCATGTCAATGCGTTATATAAGTTTGGAGATAAGTTTTTAGAAGTGGCTGAGTCAAAGAAAAAAGATGTTGTTAAATCTGTTCACAAAGCAGTCCGTCGCTTAATCGAAGGGAATCTATTACTTTCTAAAATAAATCCTGATTTCTTTATAGACCACGAACATTTATACAAATTATTTGATAACTATGCTGATGGAATTATTAAACTCGAGTCATTAAGAGAAGAATTTGTTAAATTATACAAAAATATATCAGATACTAAAGACTATTTAATAAAGCGTAAGCAGCTAGAGTTAATTAAGAAATATTTAACGCTGCCGTCTGAAGAGACTCAGAAGGAAGAGCCTGACACAGGCACAATGCTTGATGGTGGGACGCTTGCAGGGCAATTGCCGGGATTGATAAAGGAAAGCATCCTTGAACAAGGTGGGATTAACGATTTGATTGGGCAGATAGAAGAAATGTCAAAAGTCCTAGAACCCCTACAAAGATTATTGCCCACATTGGATAAACTTAAGAGCGTGCTCGCTGGTGTTTCAGACGATAATCTTCAAATTTTATCAGGGCGAGCAGAACTAAAGCAAATATTGTTGAACCTATCAGAATTACTAACATCTTATTCAGCCTCCTTATTGGGACATATTGCAACTCCAACGGCAAACAGGGCTACCCCAAGAGAAAAAATAACAAGTTTAATGAACCAGCTATATTTGATAAACGCATCACTCAAAGCGCCTGCAGAAAGCAATAATATAGATAGATTAACCAAACCTGTTGAAATAAGCTCCCTTCGTGATTTATTGAATATAGCCATTGAATTATGTCACCTCCAAAAAACTATATCACAACAATACGAACCTGTCAAGGCGGAAGGCGAAGAAGGCAGAGAAAAGCCGCCCGAGGTAAGACGGACAGAAAACTTCCTTGGCTGGAGGAGTGCAAGAGAATTGGTAGATGAGAGCCGCCAGAAAGAAATAGACAGAATGCCTAAACTTAGCAGGTGGAAGACAAATGAGAGCAAGGTTCTCATAGATAGGATGCTTATGCAGTTTAAGGCCCTCAGAGCACAGGAAGATTTTGTTAGAGGATTGGAGGAGAGATTCTCTAAGGTAGAGATACAACTCATCTGGGAAGAGCTGGACAAGAAAAATCAGATTAGCTTTGCAGGTCTTCAGGCACGTTTTGAGAAACACTTTAAAGACGTGATAAAGGATGCAAAGGCAGGAAAGATACACAAAGTAATCTTCTATGCCTTTATAATCTTCCCATTCCACCTTTTAGATATGTTCTTTATCAGGTTCTTCAGGCTGCCTATGGCATATAAATGGACACAACGCTCTAAAGAAGATTTCTTAGGTGGTGATGCATTGGATATATTGGAAGGTGCAATCAACTTAGTTGAGAAGAGGCAGTCCTATGATTTTAATGAACTTATTAAAAGATATGAAGGGTTGTTAGGGAAGATGAATAATAACAAGGAATTGAGATATAAATTCTTACGCGTTATCTCAATTGCTTACAAACCCAATTGGCAGCCTGGCAAGGATGAATCGGAATTTATTGAAGGGGGACTTTTAAGGGCATTTGCAGAGGCTGGATATGATTTGATTGGGAAGGTATTGCCGTTTGGTCAAGGTAGAAGACTCGCAGCGCTTGACAAGGCTTATAAAGAATTTAGAGCAGAATATGACACATGGGTAGATAAGAATAAAGACCCCGCTATATTAGTAGCAGTAGATGAAGCGCTTAGAAATAAACTCACTTCTCTTGAAGTGCTCATTGATAAATTAAATGATAACAGAGTCTTTAGAGCAATCCATACCTTCCTTGTAAATACAATTATAGTTCCTTCCCTATTGCAATTTGTCCACAGGAGAATAAAACTTGCAATATTCAGCGGAATAGGCTATGGCCTATTATGGGGATTTTTGCCTCATAGTATTTTAGTAAAGTGTATTATACCTACATTCGGCATACTCAGTTCACCAATAAATATAGGCACATTGGGTAGTGCACTAATTCTTGCCTTCTTCTTAGGATTCTTTACATTTGTAACATATCACAAAAACAGAAGAATGGATGAAGATTCCTGGTTTAATCCTGATACAGCAAGGCTTCCAAGACTGGATTATATCCATCTAAAAGTTTATATAAGAGGTCTTATTAAAGAGGGTGACAAGGGTAAGATAGAGAAGGCTTTAGTAAAACTTCAGAGAGATGAGATTTTAGGGGTATTCAGGACTCAGACCCGCGCAGAGGCGCAGTTGATAAGAGAACTGATAACTAAACTCGAAAGAAGATACTTTGAACTTGAAGGCAAGGCAGAAGATATTAAATATCCAGACCTAAGCAGTGATAAGAGAAAACTGGATAGAGAAATGGTAAAGATATATCTCAAGGCTATTTTAGATACCTTAGCTAATAGAGATACAAGGGTTGCTTCAGAGATAGAGAAAGAAGGAAAGAGCAGCGTATTTGATAAGAAAAGAAGATTCTATGGCAATGTGTTAGTCTCTGCTTTGGGCATTGCAACTGTTGGGGCAGAAATAGATTTGGTTGCAGGAAATCTTGGCTGGGCACACTGGATTGATACAGGTATTTCAAAGGCACTGGATATAGCAGGCCTTGATGATGCAGCGAAATATTATGCTCACAATTTAGCCTTTGCACAGCGCACAGTTTCCCTTGTTGAAGGTATGCACAATAACGAATTAAAGACTGGTCTGAATGTAATTGATATGGGAGCTATCTCCTGGGGTAACTTTATAGTGCATGATTTGTTAGGGATCGATATTTCTGGTGGCATATTTGATGTTGCGGGCGGTAGAGAAAGGTTTAGAGAAGAGTTAAAGGGAAATAAAGGCACTCAGAATCTTCTTGCATATATTGAAATTCAACGAGAGATTGCTGAAGCAAAGAAAACAATATCTGAAGAAAATAAGGGCCAACCTCAAGAAGTATTATTACAGAAGCTGATGGAAGCTGAAAGAAAAGGACCTCAGATAGCCCAGCAAAAAGTTGAAGGAAAAATACCAGTCACCCTTGCTGATAAGATGGCCATGGGAGAGATGTATAAGCCTATCCAGGCCTCAATAATTCCAGGTTTTGATAGATTAGTGGATGCGTTAAAGTCAGTATTTAAAGGGAAAGAAAAGGAATTGGAATTGCCAGCTCAGTTTACGATTCAGGCAGGTATATTAGAAGAGGCAGTTCGCACACTGAACCTAAATAGTGATATGGTTGAAGAATTTAAGAAGGACTTATTGGAAGGCAGAGAAGTCTTATTGAGCAACCCCGGTGACCCAGTTATGCAGGTCAAATTCATCTTAGATAGCGAAGGCCATATTAAGGATAAGGTATTCCAGATGAATAGACAGCTCTTTGAAAGCCTCACTAAGATTAAAGGCGATGAAAGGTATATGACAATCCTTAAAGCCTTATTGAACAAAGAAGGCAGGCACTATATTGATGGGCCTGGGTATGCATTGGTTAGACTTGCTGAATTGAAGCAACAGTATGTTGCTGCTGGAGGTGGCCCGGATAAAGATAGGATAGCAAGGCAAATCGCTGCGCTACAGCTATATTATGAAGGCGAGAAGTACGGAAGACTATATGAGGATTTAAAGGACAATGGCATTACACCCGAAGTTTTAGATAAGATGATGTCTGCTGAGAAGGACAAATTCCTGCAGGATATGCTTGCAGGCTTAAGACAGTTTATGCTTGAATTTAATGAGAATAAATATCTTGCGATTGCTAAAGACCTTGCTCAGGGTCCTCAAGGAGATTATATTGCAGATTCAATGAAAGTCGCTTCTAAGGATAACAGTCTGCTTGAAAATATGAGAGAATTAGAAGAATTGAGAATTGCCAAACAGCCGGGTTATAAAGACAAGTATGAGTGGTTCAAAGGATATGTTGGCATTTCTGGTGAGACAAAAGTAGAAGGTATACGAGAGGTTTCTGTTGGCCCTATTTATACTCGGCCTACGAGCCTGACTGATGTTGAAAATGCCATAAAGGCGGCAGAGAAGTATTATGGATTAGGCCAATTCAGCGAGGCTCTAATTGAATCACAAAAGGCCCTGGCAGGTGCGAAATTATTAGAAGAAGGGGTCTATAACAAGACCGTTGCTGATATTACGAAGGCACTTATTAGCGTCAGGGATTCAAGCGGTATCAGGGGCGCTCCTGCTTATGAAGACAGTCTACTCTCCAGAACTGACCTATCAAATATCCTCAATATAATGCTCTTCTTAATGGATGAAAAAATCAAGACCCCAGAAGCCCTTGAGCCAGAAGTCCTTAAACAAAAGAAAGGTGAAGTAATAAATGCCGCACTGCAGGAAGCAGTTGTCAGAAATGCAGTTGACCAGATATTTATTGACTTTGCAACATACGTTATGAATATTTCAGATAAGTCTGAAAGAGATAAGCTCCTTCAGGTTATGGGCCTGGGACGCTTGAACTTAAACTTCTTATTAGCAAGCGAAGAAGATAAAAAACAGATGATTCTGCATGCCTTGGACGGCCGCACAATTAATTCCATACACTGCGCAGTTGTATTTACAGAGGCTATGTTAAATGATGATAGAACTAAAGGGTACCTCAAAGCAAATAGAATAACTATTAACAAGGATGTCACTGTAGAAGGCCTTGCAGAGGATTTTGCCAGAAAGATTACAGATATAGTTAAGACCTCAGCTGAGAATTACCAGAAATATAATCGTGAAAAGAAAGATGAGATAAATAAATTATTTACAAACCTCAAAGAAGGACTCTTGCCTTACAGTTTAGTTCATGATGTTCTTTTAGAGACTTATAAAGTGCCTACATATGGCTATGGCATACCCACAGGTCAAATCTTCAACTCACAAATTTCTGTGCCATTCGGATTCCAGGTGGAAGGCCTTGGCGTAGATGGTATGATTCACCACTTTATGTTAGGGGATTTGATTAGGAATATTACATTGCGAGATGGGACATCAGTAAGTAATGTGGTCAGGGTTGAGGATAGGCAGGGCAGTGTTGGAGTAATAGCCCCTTCATTTGCAGAGAAATTTAATAATGGCAATGTAAATATACTCAGCGTTGAAAAGCCGGAGGATATGGACCTTACAAAAGGCGGTATAAAACTTGACAGACCTGCCTTAAGCGGCATATTCGGTGGCGAAGGCATAGTAGAATGGCCAAGCACGATTGATTTGACAGGCGCTGAGATTTCGCATTATGAGACAAAAGCTTCTAAAGAGAAGGCCAAGGCGGGTATAAAAGATACATTAAGGCAGAAAGCAAGAAGAGCAGCAGTATATGCTTCTGCCGTTGCTTCTTTGGCACAGGCACCCATAGCAGAACAACCTATAATGGCTGAAAAGATACCTGTGGTGGCAGCGCAAGAAATATCTAAGTCAGAGCAAAAGACACCTCAGATAGAAATTATTATTCCAACACCTACTGGAGACAAATTTACCAAGGAAGATTTTGCAAAGCTTATGGATTACAAATCCCCTCAAGAATATTTTGATGTATGGATAAATACGCTCATAAAATTTGGTTTTAGCATAGATATAAAAGCTGCTGAAGAGGCTGCAAAAAAAGAGGAAGTCTCCTGGGATATACATAACTGGGAAGAAGAATATATTAAAAAACTTGCGACACCTACTGAAAGAGAATCTTATGAGAAGGCCAAAGATGCACTTGATAAGGCTATTGCAAGGTTTTCCATTATAGAAGACCTCAGTTATCTAAGGGATAAATTTGGTTATGAAGGGCCTGTAGATGGTGAACTTGAAAGACTCATCTTCAATCCAACAGCACTTGCAAGTCTTAAGGCCTCATATGAAAGATACCTCATAGAAAAAGCTAAAGGATTGACTCAACAAAAAGAAGAGAGATTTGCCTCAAGAACCTACGCACAACAGCAGATTTATAATTTCGCAAGGCTCCTTGATATAAAAGAAGGGATGCTACAGTTTGCAGTTGATAAATACCAGAATGTCAAGTATAGGCTTCAATTTACTCAGAACGAGATTCTGAGATTATATGATATGGGCTTAAGAGATGTTAAAGTAGAATTTAGAGATATAGTTTCTAATAAAGTATTAGGTACTGAGAGACATGATAGAGATGTGAGATATGAAGATTGGTATAAGAAAGGTAAATATAGAATCTTTGTAAATGGCGTAGATGTC
>JBBIOC010000073.1:0-7306 GCA_037443585.1 Candidatus Omnitrophota bacterium | reverse complement strand
TTGGATGTATAGTCATATAACCTGTGCCTGTATGAGCGGAAATTAATTGATAAAACCCTTTTCTAAACATACTTAAGGCCTTGGGATAGGCATTTGCCCTGGATAAACCAAAAGAGACTATTAAAAATGTTAACATTATTGTTATAAAAAAAGTTGTTGTCTCTATATTTTTGTAAATTTCTCTCCTGTTCCCTGTCCATAGGGCGTGATGGAGTTTAAAGTTTATCGCACCTAATAGCATAATAAATATGGTAATTATTTCAAAAGGAAGGCTATGATAATATAAAATATTCTGAGATTGGGGAGCAAAACCACCTGTATCAAAGGCTGCCATAAAGACCCACATACCATGAAAGATAGATTTTACCAGTGGAATACCCTCAAAGATTGCAACTATAGAAAGCGAGATAGTACCTAAAACTAGATATATAATACTGACAAACCAGATAAATCGTGCAGTTTGAATAACATTCGGCAAGATTCTTTCATCCCGCGCCTCACCCATATACATCCTGAATGCACCACTTGCCCCGGCCATAAGAAAGGTAAGCGCCACAACCACAATGCCCTGGCCTCCAATATACATAGTAAGGTGCCTCCACATATTGTGAGAATAGGAGAGATGGTCAATATCATTTATAAGGGTCAAGCCTGTTGTAGCAAAGCCACTCATTGCATCAAAACAGGCATCTAAAAAAGAGCTGAAGTGGCCTGAAAGATACATTGGGATTGCGCCTAAGAGCATTGCAACAAGCCATGATATAGAAACAACTACCATCCCATGAAGCCACCTTAGGTCTTCTTTCGTATAAAATGACCGCATTAGAAGAATGCCAAATATAAAAGAAAAGGTAATCCCGATTAAGAAATCATACATTGGCTCCCATTCCCTGAATACCAGGGCTGTTATAAGGGGTATAACCATAAGAACCCCTAAAGAAAATATTATTGTGCCTAAATTAAAGAGGATAATCTTTATGTCTTTTAAGTTCGGCCTTGTAATCATAAGAATTTTATAAAGATAAATACTATTACATAACCGCAAAGAACTATTAAGCTGATATAAAATAACTCAACTAATATTCCAAGAATCATATTTTTTGCATCATATAAGAGTCTCATTTTCTATTCTATCTTTCCTACTAATGTATCGAGCAGATGCTGTTCATTCTCTATTGTGGTTATAGCTATTATATCGTCCCTTGACTGCAGGATAGTTGTCCCCCTTGGTATTATAACGTCCTCTCCCCTTATAATAGAAACCAATACAGAATCTACTGGCAACTTTATATCCATAACCTGTTTTCCGCATACAGGTGATTCCTCTGTCAAATCTACCCTCACTATTGCGAGCTTTCCTCTCTTAAATGTCATAAGGTTTACAAAATCTTTTAATGATACCTCCTCTTCTATTATCTTTGCTATTATCGCTGTTGAGTCAACCGGCACATCCACGCCCAATTCATTAAATGCGTGTTCGTTCCTTGAATCATTTACCTTTGCAACTGTCCGTCTTACACCATATGTCTCCTTGGCAAGCTGAGATATTACAAGGTTATCTTCGTCATCGCCTGTGACAGCAGCAACCACATCTGCCTTATCTATGCCTGCATCTTCTAAAAACTTTGGGTCACAGCCATCCCCATTTATCACAAGGCAGTTTAATTCTCTGGCAATCTTCCCGCATAACTCTTTATCCTTCTCAATAATACTTACAACATGTCTGTCCTTGGCTAATCTTTTTGCAAGGTAATAACCTATATTTCCGCCGCCTACAATTATAATCTGCATAACTGCCCCTCCAGTAATTAACTAAAGGCCGAAAAACTCCCTTATCTTCTTAAGGCTCGTTGTCTTTACAACCCCCATAAGGATGTCATTCTTTTCCAATTTCATATCTGGCCCTGGAATAACAACAGCCTTCTTCTTCAAAACAGTTGCAATCAGAAACTCTCCTGGTATATTCAGCTCTTGGATGGTTTTACCTATAAATCTTTCTGTTACCTTTATCTCTATTACCCCAAGCTCTCCGCTTTCTATCAGGTAACTTGTGAAATGGCTCTCTATAATCTTATCCCTTATCATTGCAGCCAGAAGAACAGTCCCGCTTATGACATCTAAACCTAATTTATGATATATATGCGCCCTCTGCGGGTCATATATCCTTGCAATTACCTTCGGTACCTTGAATATCTTCTTTGCCACCTGGGCTGCCATTATATTTGTATTGTCTCCATTCGTAACTGCGCAGAAGGCATCAGAGTTTTCAATCCCTGCCTCTTTTAAAATCTCTATATCAAATCCGTTTCCTGTTAACGTTACGCCGTTAAAGGTCTGACCCAGCCTGTTAAAGGCTTTCTGTTCCTTATCTATCACGACCACATTATGGCCTTCCTGTGAAAGAAGTTTTGCAAGTTCTGAGCCAACCCTGCCGCAGCCAACTATTATGACGTACATATTTATTTCTCCTTGACCGTCTCAACGAGTTTAGCAAATGCCTTCTGGTCACAAATTGCAAGTTCTGAGAGGGTCTTTCTATTTAAAGCTATATTCAGCCTCTTTAGCCCGCTTAAAAAATTACTATAAGAGATGTCAAAATTTCTACATGCATTCTTTATCCTTGTTATCCATAGTTGTCTGAACTCCCTCTTTCTTACCCTGCGGTCTCGGGTGCTATAAGCGAGGGCCCTATCCACTGCCTCTTCAGCAAGCCTGTGCCAGCGGTGCCTTGCGCCCCAATACCCCTTTGCTAACTTTCTAATCTTCTTCCGCCTTCGCCGTGAGGCAGGTGCATATTTTGCCTTTGGCATGTTATATCCCCCCGTCGTATAATATATTGACTATCAGGTTAAATCCGAAACACGAAATCCGAAATTCGACCTTCAGACCAAAGACCACAGACCAGAGACTGTAGACTTTTTATGGTCTTTGTGCTTCGGTCTGTAGTCTGAAGTCTGTAGTCTGTGGTCTGAAATTAATTGTTTCGGATTTCGATATTCGGATTTCGGATTTAAAGTTTTCATATTATCCTTACCGCTCTCATCCCCCATACGGCATCAAATACTTTATTTTTTTTACATCCACGCCTGCTACGGTATCTGTCTGCTTCAATAAGAGCTTCTTCTTTCGCGACTTCTTTGATAAAAGGTGCCTCCTTCCAGCCTTCCACCTGATAATCTTCCCTCTCTTTGTAATCTTAAAACGCTTTGCTGCGCTCTTTTTTGTCTTTAATTTTGGCATTGTAAGTCCTTATCTATTTTGACTTCGGTGTAAAGAATATTATAATATTTCTACCTTCTTGGATAGGCCCTTTTTCAACCTCGCCAAAATCTTTTAAATCGCTCACCAGTCTATCCAGCACACGCCTGCCAAGTTCAATGTGGGTTATCTCCCTGCCGCGAAAGGTCATTGTGACCTTTGCCCTGTCAAGTTTTGTTAAGAATCTTTTCAAGTGGTGAAGTTTCACCTGATAGTCATGCTCTTCAATATTGGGCTTAAACTTCATCTCCTTTATATGAATTATATGCTGATGTTTCTTTGCCTCCTTTGCCCGCTTCTCCTGCTTATATTTATACTTACTGTAGTCCATTATCCTGCAGACAGGTGGGCTTATCTGTGGCGCTACCTCAACTAAGTCCAGGCCCTCTTCATATGCCCTTCTCTGTGCCTCCTGAACTGGGACAACACCTATCTGCGCTCCGTCTGACCCGACGAGCCGAACCTCTTTTGTCCTTATCTGCTCATTTATTCTTGCTTCTTTAGCGATGGTGCATCACCTCCTCAGTTTTATATCTCCTTCTATTCTTTCAATTGCTTTTTCAAGGGTTATTGTCCCTAAATTCCCCTCTCTCCTCGCCCTCAATGAAACTGTGTTTTCAGTTTGTTCTTTGTCTCCAACTATCAACATATACGGAACTTTTTGAGACTCTGCCTCACGAACCTTATATTCCAATCTCTCATTTCGCAAATCTATCTCTGAGCGAATCTCCTTATTGTCTAATATAATTTTTATATTCTCAGCATATTCATTCGTTCTGTCTGTAATTGAAATTAGCTTTACCTGAACAGGTGAAAGCCAGACTGGAAAGGCGCCTGCATAATGCTCTAGTAGTGCTCCTATAAAACGTTCTATGCTCCCGAGTATTACCCTGTGGAGCATTATCGGCCTCTCCTTCTTGCCCTCCTTTGAAATATACGAAAGGTCAAAACGTTCTGGAAGCGCAAAATCACACTGAATAGTTGCGCACTGCCAAGGCCTGCTGAGGGCGTCCTTTAACTTTATGTCTATCTTTGGCCCATAGAATGCCCCTTCCCCTTCATTAATTTCATAAGGAAGGGCCTTCTTGTCTAAAGAGTCTTTTAGAGCCTTTGTAGCCTTCTGCCACATCGCTTCAGTCCCTATAGATTTTGTCGGCCTTGTAGAAAGCTCAACTATGTAATCATTAAAACCAAAGACCTTCATTGTCCCTATTACAAAATCTATTATACCTATTATCTCCTCTCTTATTTGTTCCTCTAAACAGAATATATGCGCATCGTCCTGAGTAAAACCCCTGACTCGCAAAAGGCCATGCAAGACCCCTTGTTTTTCATTTCTATAGACATTCCCGAGTTCAAAGTATCTTAAGGGTAAGTCTCTGTAACTGCGGACCTTTGAATTATATATCATCATATGGCCAGGGCAGTTCATTGGCTTTACTGCATATTCTGAGCCTTCAACCTTAAATATGAACATATTCTCTTTATAATACTCATAGTGCCCAGACCTAATCCATATATCTGACTTTAAGATATGTGGCCCCATAACAATCTGATACCCGCGCTTTAAATGCTCCTTTTTTTCATAGTCTTCTATGATGGTTCGCAACACCATACCTTTTGGGTGATATATAACAAGGCCTGCGCCTACCTCGTCATGAATACTAAAAAGCTCCAGGTCCCTGCCTAATTTTCGATGGTCTCTTTTCTTTGCCTCTTCTCTCAATTCTAAAAACTTTTTTAGGTCTTCCTGAGTAAAGAATGCTGTTCCATATATCCTCTGTAACATAGGGTTTGTCTCTATGCCGTGCCAGTATGCGCCTGCAATATTCAAGAGTTTAAAGGCCTCTATCTTACCAGTAGATTCAATATGGGGACCCTTACACAGGTCAACAAAATTTCCGTGTCTATAGATACTTACGCTTGTATCTGGAATCTCATCTAATAATGCCAATTTAAAGTCTTCTTTCAATTTTTTGAATAACTTTATTGCTTCACCCTTAGGCAGTTCTTCTCTTATAAACCTTAGGTCCTCGTCTATAATCTTCTGCATCCGCTCCTCTATCTTTTCTAAATCCTCAGGAGTAAATGGCTCCTCTTTTTCAAAGTCATAATAAAACCCATCCTCTATTGCTGGGCCTATACCCAATTTTACATCAGGCCAGATCTGCTTCACTGCATCTGCCATTATGTGGGAACAGCTATGTCGTAGGGCTTGAAGATCGTTATTCATATGTTTTAATGTCCCTCGTGGCATAGACGAAAACTGTGGCCACTCGGGACTCAATTCTGCCTTCGGCAGAATTTCGGTGGGCGCAAGTGGGCTCGAACCACTGACCTCCACGATGTCAACGTGGCACTCTAACCAACTGAGCTATGCGCCCGGAGTCACTGGTGCCGGGAGAGGGATTCGGACCCTCGCACCCTTAAAGGGCCCGGGATTTTAAGTCCCGTGCGTATACCAGTTCCGCCATCCCGGCGAAAATTTACTTCGTAAATTTTCATCCCTCGTGGCATAGACTAAAACTATGGCCACTCGGGACAGTTTTTGCTTCGCAGAAACTGGAGGCGACGACCGGATTCGAACCGGTGAATAAGAGTTTTGCAGACTCCTGCCTTCCCTCTTGGCTACGTCGCCAAATCCTTAAAAAACAAAAACGTGTAACCCCACAAAAAACTGGCTACACGTTAATTAAAAATTCGTCTCCATTAAAAGGGTGGAGCCCATTTGCCTCCAGAAGCAGAACTCCACTTTACATGGCCACCAACGTATAAGACATTCCCGCCTTCGCCTTTGTGATTTTCAGCCTTATCACTTGCAATAGCCGTGTCAGAATCCGCAGCCTCAGTCAGGCCGCTCTTATATACATAATCCCCGCCATCTGCACTCTGTGGGATATCATGTCCTGTGCTTGGGCACCTGAATATCTCTAAATTATCTACATAGCCGCCATCTGCCAATGCCTGAAGGTTCGGCGGAAATCTTTCATTATTATCAGTGGCATATAGATGCAAGGCAATGCCAATCTGTTTCAAATTATTCAAACAGCTGGCGCGCCTTGCCCTCTCCCTTGCCTTTCCAAGGGCAGGAAGTAGCATTCCAGCTAAAATACTTATGATAGCGATTACTACAAGTAATTCTATAAGAGTAAATCCTTGTCTTTTCAACTTAAACTTCATATATTAACCTCTTATTTAAATACCACAGCTCTTCCACTTTGTCAAGCAAAACCTTGGCAATAAAAGCCTTATCTTTAGACTTTATCCAAGTGATATCTTTAAATCTATCTATTATACATACATCTAACTTCTTGTTACCAAAAGGGTTATGCTCTTTAGTCAGTCTATTAGCTACTATTATGTCCAGATTCTTATTCTTTAATTTTGAATATGAATTTTTGAGCAGGTCTTCAGTCTCTAAACTAAACCCTACAAATAACTTACAAATCTGGTTCTTTGACATTTCTGATAATATATCCTTATTTTGCAAGAGCTCCAAAGATATTTTTTTTTGTCTCTTGAGCTTTCTCTTATAGATTTGCCTCACCCTAAAATCTCCAACCGCAGCGGCCATAAAGAGGCAATCCGCTTCTTTAATCTCTCTTCTCAGCACTTTTAATAGCTCCTCTGCTGTTTCTATTGAAATAAATTTATTGACCTTTGGCGGGATGAGTTTTGTGGGTCCGCTTATAAGAATAACCTTATGATTCCTCTTTAATGCCTCTTCTGCTAATGTGAACCCCATATAACCTGTCGAGCGATTTGAAATAAATCTCACAGGGTCTATAGGTTCTATTGTTGGTCCAGCAGTAATTATGATTCTAATAATCCATCATCTCCAATGTCAAGAATATTCCCAACTATTGCCGATATCACTGAGAGAGCGCGCTGTTATCTTTTCACCCAATTTATAACTTTCTTTACCTGGATAAACAATCCAAAGGTGTGAAAGTCTAAGGTCATGTATGGCTATCTCCATTGACTTTGTTATCTTAGGCAGAAACTGGGCTATTGAGTTTAAATACACAGATGCGCCTAAGATAACAAA
>JBBIOC010000072.1:0-7344 GCA_037443585.1 Candidatus Omnitrophota bacterium | reverse complement strand
AGATTCCAGCGTTAGCAGAAAGGTTATTGTATATAATCTTGTATATAATAAATATATACAAAAGAAAGGTGCGATATGGAGACCTTATCTACCTTTATAGGATTTGAATGGGATAAGGGAAATAAAGATAAAAATTGGGTTAAACATAGAGTTTCTGATGCAGAATGCGAGGAAGTTTTCTTTAATATCCCTTTGGTGGTTTTTCCAGACAAGGTTCATTCTAGGGTTGAAGACCGTTATTATCTTCTAGGGAGAACAGATGGTGACCGTCTTTTATTTATAGTGTTTACGATGCGCGGAGATAAAATACGGATTATCTCAGCCAGAGATGTGACCAGAAAAGAAAGGAAGTGCTATTATGAAGAAACAAAAGAGAATTATACCTAAGTTTAAAACCGAAGATAAGGAACGAAAATTTTGGTCTAAGCATGATTCTACAAACTTTATTGACTATACTCAAGCTAAATGTGTCCTTTTCCCAAATTTGAAGAGTTCTGTAAGAACTATATCTATTAGATTGCCTGAGTCATTGCTTGAATCTTTAAAAATGCTTGCCCACAAGCATGATATACCCTACCAGTCTCTTGTGAAGATGATGCTCTCAGAAAAAGTTGAAGAGGCATTGCACTTAATGAGTAGTTAAAGTAAGTAAATATAAATTTTTTCCTTGCACTTACTTACTTTTATGATTTACTTTAATTAGGAAAGAAAGATTAGGGGGTATGAAAATGGCTATTAAAAAAGTGAGTGTAACTTTTAGAATAGACCATGAGTTGAAAGAAATTCTGCAGACTATTGCTAAAGAACAGAGACGTAGTTTCAGTAATCAGATCAGCGTAGCTCTTGAGGAATGGGCAAAGATAAAAGAGGAGTTACATCCTCAATTTATTAGAGATATCAAAGAGTCGCTCAAATCAGGAAAGCCTGAGCCGGTTTGGAAAGGATAATAGTGGATAGCCATAATTCACAGTATAGGAAATTATATAGCACAGATGATCACAAGATTAAAAGATGCAAGATTATCACAGATGGATTTATCTGTGATCATCTGTAAAAGCGTATAGTTTAATTGGCAATCTGCGATCATCTGTGAAATTAGCCGAGCCGAAGGTGAGGGCTAATTTAAGACAAAAGACTATCAGAAGAAAGCTCGATAAAAATCTTTACATTTTTTAAAAAGTAAATATAATAGAATTTGTGATGTTAGAGATGGTTTAATAATATAATCTGGGTCTAGAGATATTTTTATATCTTTAGAGGTTTGGTTGGGTGGTCGGGCCGCCATCTGAGATTAGAATCAGATAGCGGTTTTTTTGTTAACAGAGGTTATATGGAAAGATTGTTCGGGATTTTTATACCTTTAATAGTTTTTTTAATAACTCTACTTTTCGGATATGCCTTAAGGAGGTTTTTATTTAGCCGTCTCACTCGGTGGGCTGAAAAGACTAAATCCCAGATAGATGATATTATCATCGCTACTATCAAAGGGCCGTTTATTATCTGGTGCCTGATGTTGGGCATATACTTGGCACTTGAGATTTCAAGGTTGCCTGAGGAATTAGTCCATATTGCAGGGAAGATTCTGCTTGTATTGGGCATTACATCGGTTACTTTGGTTTTGGCAAATATATCTACAAAATTAATAAGGATATATTCTGGGAGGATAGAAGCAGCCTTACCAGTAACTTCACTTACCCAGAACATCACACGAATCGTAATATTTGGCATTGGTATTTTAATAATACTAAACAGTCTGAGTATCTCAATAACACCAATCTTAGCTACCTTAGGCGTGGGAGGTCTTGCAGTTGCTTTGGCATTACAGGATACGCTTTCCAACCTATTTGCAGGATTTCATATAATTGTCGCAAGACAGATTAGAATCGGGGATTATATAAAATTAGAATCAGGCGAAGAAGGCTATGTTACAGATATAAACTGGCGGACAACAAAGATAAGGATGTTGCCGAATAATGTAGTCTTAGTCCCTAACGCCAAATTGACGCAGGCAATCGTTATTAATTATTATCTTCCGGATAAAGAGATGGCAGTTTTAGTCCAGGTTGGGGTACACTATAATAGCGACCTAAAAAAGGTGGAAAAGATTACCTGTGATGTGGCAAAGGAAGTAATGAAGGAAGTACAGGGAGGCGTTCCAGAATTTGAGCCATTTATCCGTTATCACACATTTGGTGATTTCAGTATTAATTTTACAGTTATTTTGAGGGCAAAGGAGTTTGTTGACCAATATTTAATCAAACACGAATTCATAAAACGACTCCATGAACGTTATACCAAAGAAGGCATAATCATACCATATCCTATCAGGGCAATAAATTATGAACAGGAGAAGCGATAATGTTTATAATGTCCAATTTTTTATTCTCATTTGCTAAAATATTAGATATCGGCCTGACTTTTTTGTATTGGCTTATACTTATTCGTGCCCTCATCAGCTGGATAAACCCTGACCCTTATAATCCGATAGTCCAGTTTTTATATAAGACCACTGAACCTATACTTGACCCAATAAGAAGAAGGTTGCCTTTAGGATTTAAGTTTGGTATTGATATCTCACCCATAATTGCCTTTTTGGCAATAATGTTTTTGAAATCATTTTTGGTCAGAACACTGTTTGATTTAGCAATGAGGCTGAAATAAAAATATGAAGAGGATTCTCTTATTTATCCTGCCGATTTTACTTATCGTGGCTATTGGATTTACAATATTTGGTGTTATGCAAATTCGCATTACAGAAGAGAAGCTGATGGATGACCTTCAAAGGAAGGCCAAGGCTATTGATGAGAGTATAGAGTTCTCCGCTCGGCCAATTTTGTTAAATAATGATTTAAGGAGTGCTGCTCGCCTAGTTGAGAGTTTTCAGAAAAGAGAAAGATTGCAGGGTTGTATCATTTACGATAAGGATGGCAAGATTCTGGCTATTACTGAAAGAATCTCTGACTGGAGAGAGAAAGAAAAACCTTATCTCAATGAGGTGTTGACCAATAAGACTTCGCGCGGTGCCTTAGAGAAATTTAGAGAATACTCTGTATATAGTTTTATCTTGCCAGTTATGGATGATGAGAATAATGTCTTGGGGTTAGTAGAGGTTATCTATGACACGGCTTATGTTTTTAATACTCTGACTGTCTTATGGAGACGTCTCAGCATCTCCTTGATTACTTTATTAGTATTAATAATATTAATAATGCTCTTAATACAGAGGCGGATATTTATTCTACCTGTGATTAGGCTTACCGAGTGGTTTCAGCATTTCCAGCGCGGCGAAACAGACGCATTTCACTCCATTAAAGAAAAGGATGAGCTTGGTAAACTTGCCAGCGAAGTTGAGCAGGTGGCTTTAAGTTTGAGGGTAGCGCGTAAGATAGTTTCTGATAAGGCACTGGAGCGGATACAAAAAGAAGAGCTATGGACAGAAGAAAAATTACGCGATCTTATCCATGCACGGTTAGGACAGAATGCATTATTTGTAGTGTCCAACAGAGAGCCGTTTATGCATATCATAGAAGAAGTAACAGGTGCGCCAAAGTGTATTCGACCCGCAAGTGGCGTAGTTACTGCTATAGACCCTATAATGCGTGCCTGTGGCGGAACTTGGATTGCTCATGGCAGTGGAAATGCCGATAAAAAATTTGTAAATTCAAAGGATAAATTAGGGATACCTCCTGATGACAACCGCTATATCTTAAAAAGGGTTTGGTTATCAAAGGAAGAAGAGGAAGGTTATTATTATGGATTCGCGAATGAAGGGCTATGGCCGCTTTGCCATATAACCCATACCAGGCCAATCTTTAGAGAATCAGATTGGCAGATGTATAAAAAGGTAAATCAAAAATTTGCCGATAGTATTTTAGAAGAGTTGCCTGCAAAAAATCCCCTTGTTTTTATTCAGGATTATCACTTCACTCTGCTTGCCAAAATGATTAAAGAAAGGAGGCCAGATACAACAATAGCACTATTCTGGCATATCCCTTGGCCTAATCCAGAAGTTTTCTCAACCTGTCCTTATCAGAAAGAAATCTTAAGCGGGATGCTGGTCTGTGACCTCATTGGTTTTCATATCCAGATTCACTGCAATAATTTTCTCGACACCGCCAATAGGCTTCTTGAATGCAGGGTTGATGCTGAGAAATTTAGTGTGGTGCAGTCAGGTAAAGAGACATTTATCCGTTCATTTCCTATAAGTATAAATGGTCATATGACTAGCAATATTTCAGAAGCTGAGAGAATAAGAAAGATAGAAAGGATAAAGAAGGAGTTTGACTTACAAGATAAGATTGTAGCTTTAGGTGTAGATAGAATTGATTATACAAAAGGAATTATTGAAAGGGTTTTAGCCATAGACAGATTTTTAGAGAAATACCCTCAGTATAAGAAAAGGTTTGTCTTTCTTCAATTGGCTGCTCAAAGCCGCACGCATATAAAACGTTATCATGACCTTATTGGAGAGATAGATGAGTTGGTAGAAAAGAAAAACTGGAAATATCTCGAAGGTGATTGGAGGCCGATAATATATCTTAAGAGACATTTTGCGCCAGAAGATATAGAGCCTTTTTATTATCTTGCTGAGCTCTGTATTGTCAGCTCTTTGCACGACGGGATGAATCTGGTTGCCAAAGAATATGTAGCAGCAAAGAGGGATTTATCTGGGAGTCTAGTTTTAAGTCAATTTACAGGAGCTGCCAGAGAACTGACCGATGCGGTCCAGATAAATCCTTATTCCATAGAAGAATTTGCTGATGCAATAAAATTTGCTATTGAGATGCCTTCTGAAGAAAAAAGAAAACGTATGGAAAATATGCGTGAGATAATTAAAGCCAATAATGTTTATCGTTGGGCAGGTAATATTATTACAGAACTTACAGCATTAAAGAAACTTTAGCTCACCAAAGAGAAGGTGATATGAAATACATTTTTAGGCATCGGGTTAGATTAAAGAAAGAGTTTTTAAACAAGAATATTTTTCTATTCCTGGATTACGATGGTACTTTGACGCCAATCGTTGAGAGTCCGGATAAGGCTATTCTCTCAAAAAAGACAAAGGTTTTGTTAGAGAGATTATCAAAGGATAGAGGTTGCAAACTTGCCATTATAAGTGGCAGATCATTAAAGGATATAAAAGAGAGGGTTGGTTTAAAAGACTTAATCTATGTTGGCAATCACGGTTTAGAGATAGAGGGTCCAAAGATAAGGTTTAGAAATTTTATTTCCCAAAGATATAGAAAAATCCTTGAAAGAATAAAAGAGGTTTTAAATAAAAAATTAACCAATATAAAAGGTGCTTTCATTGAAGATAAAGGGTTAACCTTAACTATTCATTACAGGTTAGTTAATAAGTCTGATATACCATTAGTAGAGACCATTTTTCGTGAAGCAATAATTCTCTACCGTGTTAGAAATCAGATAAAGATTAGATATGGCAAGATGTTTTTTGAAATCAGGCCTCCGATAAACTGGGATAAAGGAAAGGTTGTTCTATGGCTTTTGGCTAGAGAGCAGTTTAAGCGAACTATACGCACTATTTTACCTATTTATATAGGTGATGATGTAACAGATGAGGATGCCTTTAAGGTTTTAAAAAATAAGGGATTGACCATATTCGTTGGTGAGCCAAAGAGGTCTTACGCTAAGTATTATCTAAGGGATACAGATGAGGTCTCAGATTTTTTAAATCGAATATGCCAGAGTTAATAAAAGCAAAAGAGAGTTTTCGATTCTATACACGGCTACACCTTTCAGAATTGACTGGCTTAAGGGCTTCCACCATAAGCCAACTACTCAATCTTATAAAAGAAGTCCCTGGCTCTTCTATCTATCATCATACCCATAGATTCTTACAGCAGCATCAGTATCTTTCTCCTGAACCGCCCAATGATTTTGCCTACTGGGTTGGGGAGGTGTTGAGAGAAGACGAGTTAGGGGAGAGACTGGCCAGTATAGATACAGTTCAATTTTCAACTATTCGCAGTTTACGGGAAGAGATTGTTGAGGTTATAGAAGGATATCTTAAGGAACGGCCGCTTGCAAAATTAAGATTTGCAGGTGAGGACGAAGAGTTTCATTTTATAAAGACAGTCAGTTTTGTTATACCAACAGACTATGTTGCTACTGACTTAAAAGAATTTGTAGAGATTCTTAAAAAGATAACCCTGGATTCTATTTATTTTCATATATTTGAGGCGAGGTTGAGACTTGAAAGGAAGGCTAATGATTTTTCAAACTGGATAGAGGATTCTATTGGTGATAAAGAGTTAGCAGATGAACTCTCAAGTCTTGACCCATATACCCACACCTTAGAGGATTTAAGAGAGGCTATTATCGAAATTATCCAAAAGAGGATTTTATTTTGATATGGCAGGGGTAGAAGATTATATCCCAATCGTTGGGCAATCAGTAATAGATGACTTGAGACTGCTTGCAGATAAATTAAAAGGCAAGGTCATTCAGCATATAAACTCTACTGCTGTAGGCGGTGGGGTTGCAGAGATATTGAGTCATATGGTGCCTTTACTGCGGGAACTCGGCGTTGATACAAGGTGGGATTTGATAAAAGGCGGGAATGAGTTTTTTGAGGTGACTAAGAAGTTTCATAATGCATTGCATGGAAGACCTGCGGAGATAAGCCAGCGTGATTTTGATATCTTTATGGAAACAAGCCGCAGGAATACAGAAGAGGTAAATATCTATGGAGATATTGTGTTTATCCACGACCCTCAGCCTATAGCACTTATAAGAAAGAAGACCGATAATAAATGGATATGGCGGTGCCATATCGATGTATCAAATCCAAACAGCAATGCCTGGAGGTTTTTAAAGGATTTTGTAATTTATTATGATGCTGCAGTTTTTTCTGCGCCGAATTTTTCTCAGAGGTTACCTATAAGGCAATTTTTAATTTCACCTTCAATAGACCCTTTGAGTGATAAAAATAGAGAGCTTCCACAGGAGACTATAGATGGGGTATTAAAAAAATACAGTATTCCAAAGACCAAACCCATTATTACCCAGATCTCACGCTTTGATCGCTTGAAAGACCCTATTGGAGTGATTGAGGCATATAAGTTAGTCAAGAGATATAATAATTGCCAGCTCGTTCTGGCAGGTGGCACTGCTGCAGATGACCCTGAAGGAATGAAGGTTTTTGATGAGACCAAAGGATTGGCAAAGAATGACCCAGACATACATATTCTATTACTAGCCCATAATGATTTGGAGGTCAATGCATTGCAGAGGGCAGCTACTATAATTCTCCAGAAATCTATCAAGGAAGGGTTTGGCCTAACAGTTACAGAGGGATTGTGGAAGGCAAAGCCTGTAGTTGCT
>JBBIOC010000071.1:0-7370 GCA_037443585.1 Candidatus Omnitrophota bacterium | reverse complement strand
GGAATCTTTGGGCCTCTGGTAATCTTTATCTATTATACTTATATAGAGTCCTGGACACTCGCATATAGCTTCTTTGCAGCTGTCGGAAAGTATGCAGGTGCAAGTGACCAGACTTCAATGGTAGCACTTCTCAGAGGTTTTCAGGGCCTTGAAAAAAATCAATTCTTCAATAGTCTGCAATACGGCTATCTATTCTTTCTGATAACATTTATCTTGAATATAATTGTAATCTACTTTGGGATAAAAGCAGGCATTGAACGGCTTTCTAAATGGGCGATGCCCACACTATTTATCTTTGCAATAATCATAATGGTCAGGGTATTAACCCTCGGCTCTCCTGACCCGAATAAACCATCCTGGAACATCTTAAATGGACTCGGATTCCTATGGAACCCTGACTTCTCTGCTCTAAAGAGCGCAAAGGTCTGGCTTGCAGCAGCAGGTCAGATATTCTTTACTTTGAGCGTCGGAATCGGGGTAATTCTCACTTATGCAAGCTATCTATCCAAAGGGGATGACGTTGCCCTTTCAGGACTTTCAGCTGTAAGCACAAACGAATTTGCCGAGGTAATACTTGGCGGTTCAATTATAATCCCTGCTGCATTTGCATTCTTTGGCCCGATAGAAATCCAGAATATTGCAAAGAGCGGCGCATTTAATTTAGGTTTTGTAACAATGCCCATTATATTTCAGAAGATTGCGCTGAGTGCATTCTTTGGATGCATCTGGTTTCTTCTGCTCTTTTTAGCAGGCATTACCTCCTCTATATCATTAGCACAGCCTGCAGTAGCATTCTTAGAGGATGAATTTAATATCTCGCGAAAAAAAGCTGTGCTCATATTTGGGGTGGCGAGTTTCTTATTGTGCCAGAGCTCTATCTTCTTCTTAGGCAATGGGGTTTTAAATGAACTGGATTTCTGGGGCGGGACATTCTGTTTGGTCCTTTTTGCCACAGTTGAAACAATTATCTTTGGCTGGATATTCGGGATAGAGAAGGCCTGGGAAGAGATGCACCACGGCGCAGATATCACTATACCTAAGGTCTATAAATTTATAATAAGGTATATTACACCTCTATTTCTTTTCTTTATACTTGGATTCTGGTTCTATCAGGAGGGCCTTCCAACAATCTTTATGAAGAATGCCTCAAGTCAGGACAAGCCCTATATCTTAGGCATTAGGGCAATGCTTCTAATACTATTTTTAAGTCTTGCGATTCTGGTAAAGATTGCCTGGCAGAAGAGGAAACGAAAATAACCTTTTCAACCTACGCGGTTGACAAGCTTGTCAACCGCGTAGGTTGAAAAGGTCCAATATGAATATTTTTGGCTGGATTTTTTTAACTGTATCCTGGGGGACTATTCTTATACTTACAATATTCTGCTTTAAAAGAGTGCTTAAACTCTAGCCTCTACTGCTGACCAATCTATATTCTTAAAAAACGCCTCTATATAATCAGCCCGCTTCAATCCATAATCTAACATATATGCGTGTTCAAAGACATCCATAACCAAAATCACCCTGCATCCAGCGAAATGGCCGACCTCATGTTCATTTATCCACTGATTTATTAATCTTTGGCCTTGGGTATCTTCATAGAGAACCACCCAGCCAATCCCGCGCATCAAACCTGTAGCCTTAAAATCAGCCTGCCAATTCTCAAAACTACCAAATGCCTCTTCTATCTTTTTAGAAAGTTTTCCCTTTTTATCCAGGGTTGACTTTTTCCCAAGATTGCCAAAATAATATTCATGTAATCTCATCCCATTAAACTCAAAACCCAATCTTCTCTTTAATTCAGCGAACTCTGGAGTCTGAGCCTTCCCAGATTTAGCCATCTCACTTAAGATATCCAATAATTTATTTGTATTTGTGACATAACCTTGATATAGAGTAAAGTGATTCTTAAGCAAATTGTCGCTGAAACCATCCATTCCTAAAAGACTACTAAAATCCTTAGCCTGATAAGCCATTTTATCTCACCTCCTTATAATTCCCGCAGCCGCTCTGTAAGAATGATAAGATGTTTCTTCTCTTCGCCAATCAATCTCTTAAACACCTTCTTCCCCGACGGCGTAACACTATTTTTATACGCCTCCTGATAAAAGAGAATTGAATCCTTTTCTGCCTGTACCCCTGTCTCCAATGCGTCTATATCTTTTAAATCCTTCATTGCCTCAAGTCTCTCTTTAGCGCGTTTAAAGACACCTGTATCAACGAGACTATTTAGATATGCTACAACCTCATCATCAATCTCTTTAGGCCTGCCAACAGGTCCGCTTGGAGACTCCTCATCCAACTTCTTAAAAAGTTCTAAATGGGCCTTCTCATCCTCAGCAAGCCTCAAAAATACCGTGCGGGTCTTTTCGTCTTTTGTAGTCCTATAAACCTCAGTGTAAAATCTCAAACCCCCTCTCTCTAAATTTATTGCTACCTTAAAGGCCTCATCATCATTTAGATATTTTATCACCATAGAGCCTCCAACTTTTATTCTATAATAATTGCTTCAACAGGGCATTCGTCCTTTGCTTGCTTGCAACGCTCTTCTGCCTCTTTTGGTACCAAAGCCACAATAACATCTGCCTTGTCCCCCTTCATCTTAAATACTTCAGGACAAGTAGTCTCACAAAGGCCACATCCTACACATAATTCCTGGTCAACTCGTGCTTTCATCTCTTCCTCCAGTTAAAAAACTTTACATTTTTGACAGTGACAGAAATGTAAACTTTTTTATATTAACGAATCGCTATCTTCAGCTACGCCACCACCAACCTCTTTACCAACGATACTTCTGTCTTCTTCAACTCCAATTCTACACCGCAGACATCACATATAACCCTCGTCCCAACCTCTGTGTCTAATTTTAGATTTATAGATACCTTGCAGACTGGACAGAGTAGATCTAATGAGGTGGTCTCTTCTTCTTTTTCTTCTAACTGCCTCTTTAAAAGACTTCGTTCAGCTGCGTTTAGTTCTTTTGCCTCCCTGATAAGGTCTGTAGCAAGCTCTTTGCCTTTAATATCTCCAATAAAAATCGAACCAACTGCCTTATTATCTTTAAAGACGAGCTTTTTATAAATCTTATCAGATGTTTCCAGAATCAATTCTTCATAACCCTCTCGGCTCTCAGGATTGATGTCCCCTATCAAAACAAAATCATTTCCAAAGATTTGCAGGTTTATCCCTGGAACTTCATTGTACTCAATGCCTTCACCTAACATACCTCTGCCAGCAACCTCGCCCTGCTTCAATGCCCTCTGCCAACCAAAAAAAGCTTCAAGGCCTTTTATCTCTGCCACATCACCTGCTGAAAATATACCTTCAATATTTGTCTGTAACTTACTATCTACTGCTAATCCTTTCTTGGTCTGTAACCCTGCCTCTTTAAATAGCGCTTCATTTGGGTTTATGCAATCCCCGCCTCCGACAATCTCACACCTTATGACTTCGCCCTCTGATGTAATTATGTCTTTAGTCCTCCCCTTGCCCTTCTTTATCTCTTTAATGTTTGTATTATAAAATACCTCAACCCCTTTCTCTTTCAAAATCTTTGCTACTATCTTTGAAGCCTTCTTATCCAACATCTCTGGCCAGAGCCTCTTATGTTTAATCAAAAGGAATACATCAACCTCTTTCTCAATCAGAAGTCTCGCCAATTCAAGATTAAAAGGATAGTCACCCTCTAATACTGCAGCATTAGCGCCTTTTATCTGCGCCTTTATCTGTTCTAAATCCTCTGCTGTCTTTAAAACTATACTCTCAATCCCTTCCTGGGAATCAGACCTAAAATAGGGATATAACCCTGTGGCTAAGAGTAATCTATCATATGAGAATTCCTGCCCATTTTCTAAGATAACCTTTCTTGAATCTGGTCTAATTGCTGAGACCCTGCTATTTAAAAGAAGCTCGATTCTATTTTCCTTATAGAATTCTTTTTGTTCAACCAAAAGCCTCTCTATGCTTCGTCGTCTCAAAAGAGATTCTACTAACTGCGGTCTATAGTAAAAAGGGAAGTCTTCGCCAGAGATTATAGTGATATTAGAATCCTTCTCTCTTTCTCTAATCGTTAAACCTGCCTTAGTCCCAGCAGGGCCATTCCCTATAATTATATAGTTTGCCATCTTTTTATGAATTCCTTAAACATCCTATCAGAAATATCGAATCTGCCATCAGATAACCTTACTATTATACCCTTATCCTGCAATCTATAAAGAAAATTTTTTATATTTTCTATCGGGAATTTCTTAATCCGCCTTTCAAAAGTCACAGCTGTCCTAAAGTCAGAAATCCCCATAGGGATATTTTTTTCAATCAGAATCTTAATGAGGTCCTTCTCGCGCTCACTCGCCTTTGAAAAGAGACTTAAAAAGAAGTCTCTTCCAAGCTCTTTCAGGGTATTATTGAGTGCAGTCTCCCAGACCTCTTTAGTAACCTTACCTTCTATCTGCAATTCATATAGATGGCTTGAAATCAATTGAACCTCATAGGGATGGCCATTTGTATATTCAAAGACCTTTCTCTTAACATTCTCTTCAAATATGACACCTGTATTTTTAAGGGTCTTCTCCAATAGAGTTAAAAGCTCATCCTGGGTCAGGTTGACTATCTCCTGCCTCTTTCTAAAAAACCTTCCAACTGGGTCGTGTTTGTTTAAAAAAAGTTTCCACCCTTGCGGGGTAGATGAAAGGACAAATAGATAGTTTGTATCCTTTAAAACCTCCTCTTTACTCAAAACTGCCCTGAGAATATCTATTGTATTAGAGATTGGAAGTAGGTTCTGCGAATCATCCAGAAATACAACTGCCAGGTCTGTCTTAATAAGCTTCCATAATTTAAGCAGAAATTTTGTAAGCTGGACCTGAGGCTGAAGCCTCCTCTCTTTTTCTGACAGACCAGATGAAATCTCATCCAATTTCGGAAAACCTAAAAGCATCTCCTGACATATAAGATTTATCCCGTCCTTTGTGGTGTCTCTCTCTGTAAATCTACTGATTGCGCAGAAGGAACTCGACCAGCCAGCCTCTTGAACGAGCTTTCTATACTGTTTTAAAAGAGAGGTCTTTCCGACGCCCCATTCACCAAGCAAGACCAAATGGTTTGGCCTTGAAGAGACTGCCTCTTTTAAAAGTTTCTTAAATTCTTCGCGCTCGCGGTCCCTTCCGCCAAATATCCTTGGCTCCCAGCCTGATTGTGGGGTAAATGGGTTTGGTGCAATCATAATTTAATAGGCACTTTGCCTGCTGTCAGCAGCTACCATAAAAACTATTCTTTCTTGCTCATCAATTTCATAGAAAAATCTAAAGTTGCCTATTCTGTAGCGCCAAGTCTCAGGTTTGTAATTAGTGAGTTTTTTTATGTTCTTACCAAAATAAGGATTTTCCACTAATTGGGGATAAACATAGGTAGTAAGCTTTGTTTTTATACGCTCCTGCTGGCCACTAAAGTCCTGCTCAAGATCTTTGAGGAATTGGTCTGTCTCAAAGATTTTAAAATTACCCAACGAGTCTACCTCTTCTTCTTCTTACGTCTCTATGACCTGCTTTCAGTTTTTCTAATAATCGCTTATCTGATTTGATCTGAGCCATCTCAATGGGGTCTACATAGTAAGACTCTTCAATATCTTCCAGAACCTTGGTAGTGATGAAGTTAGAAATTGGGCGATGTTCAATACTGGCCGCAGATAAAACCCTTTTATATTCTTCTTCTGATAAGCGCAAAGTTATTATTTTAGACATCTTAAAACCTCCTTATTCTTTTGTATTCAATTATATTCTAACATATTCTATTTCACTTGTCAAGGGTTTTGGTTTAAATGAAGATATCCCTCTCCCCTTTCTCTATCTCTCTCAATGCCTTCTTGAGCCCTTCCTTCCTTTGCAAATCCTTAATTCCTTCAATTTCTCTTTTTAACAATTCCTCTCCAAGGCTTTTTGTCGCAGGACTCGCATGGTCTAAAAGATATTCCTTTAATGTAAGCAATGCATTAAATTTACAAAAATTTTGTATCTCACCTGGCTTGGCAAACTCCATAAATGCTTCGCCGACCCTTCCAGAACGATAGCAGGCAGTGCAAAAACTCGGGATAAGTCCAATCTTTATAATATATCTAACAGTCTCGTCCAGACCCCTTGTGTCATACAAAGAGAACTGTTGGGCCTCTCTTTTATTAGAAAGGCCTTCTCTATACCCGCCAGGGTGTGTGCGTGAACCTGCGCTTATCTGTGAAACTCCTAAAGATATAAGCTCGTTCCTCAAAGCGGTCCTTTCACGGGTAGTTAATATTATACCCGTATAAGGAACTGCAAGCCTCAAAACTGCAACGAGCTTTTTAAAATCCTCATCAGAAACAGGCGAAGGCGGATTTAATGAAATAGGTGCATTTAAAGCAGGTTCAATCCTCGGAACAGAGATTGTATGCGGACCACTGCCATAAAGTTCTTCTAAATGCATGCTGTGATAGAGCAATGCTAAGACCTCAAAACGAAAATCATACAGGCCGAACAATACCCCTATTCCCAAATCACCGAGCCCTGCCTGATGAGCCCTGTCCATTGCAGAGAGCCTCCAGAGATAGTCCGCCTTTCTTCCTTTAGGGTGCACCTTTTCGTAAAGCGAGCTTGAGTATGTCTCCTGAAATAACTGATATACACCAATCTTTGCCTCTTTTAATCTTCTAAAGCCCTCAACATCCAGTGGTGCAATATTTATATGAACCCTTCTGATGTCTTTGCCATCTATCTTTGTCATATATATAATATCCACTACCTTCTCTATATATTCTATTGAAACCTTCTTGAGGTTCTCCCCTGCAACTAATAAGACCCTTCTATGACCTATCTCTTCGAGGGCCAAAACCTCACTCTTAACCTCTTCAAGGCTCAATGTCTTTCGTTCCAATTCTTTATTGTCAATTCTGAATCCGCAGTAAAGACAATTATTCTCACATTCATTGCTTAAATATAGAGGGGCAAACAGGACAATCCTTTTCCCGTAGACGCGCTCCTTTATAACGCGAGCTGCATCAAAGATTTCAAGTGTTAAATCCTTGTCCTTTACAGCCAAGAGAGAAGCGGTCTCCTTAGGGCTTAAGCCTATTAATGTCTTTGCCTTCTGTATAAGCGTCTTTATGTAGCCAGGCTCAGGATTTGCCTCTTCAATATCCCGCCAGATTCTATTCTCATCAATAAAGGTAGTTTCTAATAATGAATCTTTCATCTTTAAAAGCGTATAAATCAAGCACAGATTATCACAGATTTCAAGCTAAACTCGCGTTTTCACAGATGATCACAGATAACTAAATCTGTGATCATCTGTTTCTTTCCCGCCTTCATATTCATTTCGGCGAGGTCTCGCCGAAGCGTAAGCGAAGG
>JBBIOC010000070.1:0-7389 GCA_037443585.1 Candidatus Omnitrophota bacterium | reverse complement strand
AAGATAACCTTAGCCAAGTCTCCCTGGAAACCTCCGCACTCCTCTAATATTTGCCTGACAGGCGTCCCTATTCTGACCAAGATATTTAAATGAATCTAAGAATCTCTTGGTCAGAATAGGGACGCCTGTCAGGCAAATTTTAGAGGAGTGCGGAGGTTTCCAGGGAGACTTGGCTAAGGTTATCTTTGGCGGACCAATGACAGGTGTAAGTCAATATTCCTTGGATGTTCCTGTAATTAAAGGGACTTCAGGATTTTTGTTTTTAAGTAGAGATGAGATTGACAGAAAAGAGGCAATATCCTGTATCAGGTGCAGTCGCTGCATAAATGCCTGTCCTGTCAATATTATGCCAAATATGATAGGGCTCTATTCAGAGAAGGAGCGGTTTGATCTGGCAAAAAAATATGACCCATTTGATTGTATAGAATGCGGCTCTTGTAGTTATGTCTGCCCTTCTAAGATACCGCTTCTACATTTGATAAGGCTTGCAAAATTGAAGCTTTCTTAAAGTTTGACAAGTGAAAGCTTCTGATTACACCGATTAAAAATCAGATTACACAGATTAAATTTCCTATAAAAAATCTGTGTAATCTTAAAATAATCTGTGTAATCAAGGACTATTTCCTTAGTTATAAATTATGGATAGTCCTCAAAATTTAGATTGAAGTAGATGAGTGAGATAGTCCGATATACATTTATATTATTTCTGGTAAATCTTGTAGCTAGCTCATTGCTTGTCGGGGTGAATAATCTGACAAGCGTTCGGATTGAGGAGCTAAAAAAAATTTCAGAGAGGGAGTCTATAAAAGAGGTGATGAGCAGTTCTGTAGGTGAATTCTTAGAGCCTGTTGAAGAGGGAGGGGTTTTAGAATATATAAGGGTTTATAAGGATAAAGATAAGAGGGAACTTTCAGGATATATATTTACTGCAAAACAATACGGGTATTCAAGTGTTATTGAGACTATGGTAGGGATGGATAAGGAAGGTAGGATTTTAGGGATAAAGATTTTGAGTCATAATGAGACGCCAGGTTTGGGCGCTAAAATAGCGGAAAAGAAATTTCATGAACAGTTTAAAGACAAGACAATTGGAAACTTGATTGTTGTAAAGACAAAGACAAAGGATAAGATTGAGGCAATAACAGGTGCAACAATCAGCTCGAGGGCAGTTACAGATTCAATAAAAAAAGAGGCACAAAGGATTCTGGATGTCGAACGAAAGAGATAATTTAGTTGTTTCAGCGCCGCCGCATATCAGGTCAAAGGACTCAAGCGCCAAGATAATGTGGAATGTAATTTTTTCATTGGTGCCGAGTGGCATAGCAGGTATTTTTATCTTTGGGCTCGAGGCATTAAAGGTTATAATTTTATGTATATTTTTTGCTGTTTTAACTGAAGCGATATTCTTGAAGCTAAGGCACAGGAATTTAAATATACTTTTAGATGGGAGTGCAGTCTTGACAGGCCTGCTTCTTGGATATTGCTTACCTTCAAATGTGCCATTTTGGATTCCAGTAGTAGGAAGTTTCGTAGGTATTGCGCTTGGAAAGCAGCTCTTTGGCGGCCTGGGTCAGAATATATTTAATCCAGCATTGGTTGGCAGGGCATTCTTACAAATCTCCTGGCCAGTCTTTATGACAACCTGGACAAACCCAAGATGGATGAAGGTTGAGGCAATAAGTTCTGCCACACCTCTTTTAGATGCAATAAGTAGTGCTACGCCACTTGCATTAAAGAAGATAGAGAGCCATTATCCTTTTATATATTCGAAACTTCCTAATTACTGGAACCTGTTTTTAGGGAATCATAAAGGTTGCATAGGTGAGGTGTGTATTTTTGCTTTACTCTTAGGCGCCCTATTTTTATTGTTTAAAAAGATTATCAGCTGGCATACACCTTTTAGTTTTATCTGGACTTTAGGGATTCTATCCTGGATATTTTCAGGGAGAATTCCTTTTAGCGGGGATACATTGTTTTACATCCTTTCAGGCGGGCTTATATTGGGTGCATTCTTTATGGCAACTGATTATGTGACCTCGCCTTTGACTAATAAAGGCAAGCTTATATTTGGTTTTGGCTGTGGGCTTTTGACATTTATTATAAGGCTTCGCGGAAGCTATCCTGAAGGTGTATGTTATGCTATACTCTTTATGGACGCTGCTGTGCCGATAATTGACAGGTTCACTAAAACTAGAAAACTTGGTTTTGTAAAAACCCCGTTCAACCTACGCGGTTGACAAGCTTGTCAACCGCGTAGGTTGAAAAGGTTTAAGATGAAGCGGACGCTGATAAAGGAATTCTTAAAAGGCATATTTGGAGAAAATCCTACATTTAGGCTTGTGCTTGGACTCTGTCCAACCCTTGCAGTTTCTACTACTATTATAAATGGCATAGGTATGGGCATTGCAGCTACTTTTGTTCTGTTAGGTTCGAATATTATTATTTCAATAATTCGAAACTTTATTCCGGAGAAGATAAGAATCCCATGTTTTATAGTTGTAATTGCCACCTTTGTTACAATTGTGGAGCTTTTTATGAAGGCATATACACCTGCTTTGAGTAAGTCTTTAGGGATATTTGTGCCTTTGATAGTTGTAAATTGTATAGTCTTGGGCAGGGCAGAGGCCTTTGCCTCGAAAGAGCCTATTTTAAATTCAATATTTGATGCACTTGGGATGGGGTTGGGATTTACTTTGGCGCTTTTGCTCATCGCAGGGATAAGAGAAGGGCTTGGCAGTGGAACATTTAGCGGAATTTTGCTCGTAAAATGGTTTGAGCCTGCGCTACTTCTTGCTTTAGCACCAGGCGCTCTTTTGGTGATAGGCCTACTTATAGGTCTAATTAATTATATCTCTAAGAAAAGGACAATGCGGCCGCATTGCAGTGTTTAGATGAGGGCACTGAAAAACTCTTCTTTTACACCGCAAAAACGCAAAATCCCGCAAAGACGCAAAGGGATTATCGACGAGAAAATTTTTGCGATTTTGTGGACATTTTGCGATTTCGCGGTGTAAACGGACTTTTTCAGATATCTCTAAATGGATATTCGACAGATATTGACTATTATAATAGGCGCAATCTTTATAAATAACTTTATACTCTCAAGGTTTTTAGGGCTCTGTTCCTTTATAGGCATCTCTAAAGAGACAAAGCCTGCGCTCTGCATGGGAATTGCAGTAACATTTGTCACAACCTTCGCCTCAATAATTACCTGGTGTGTATATAATTTTGTCCTCATCCCATTTCACATTGAATTCTTAAGAACCATCTCATTTATCTTAGTAATAGCCTCATTTGTCCAGTTAGTTGAGATGGTGATACAGAAGATAAGCAGGCCCTTATATAGAACCTTGGGAATATATCTTCCTTTAATTACTGTAAACTGTGCGATAATGGGCGTGGCAGTCTTAAACAGCGAGATGTTTTTCAGAAACGGCCTAAGGCCTATTGAGAGTTTCTTCTATGCCACGCTTCAAGGTTTTTGTGTTGGCATTGGCTATATACTTGTAATGTTATTTATGTCAGGGATTAGGGAGCGGCTTGAACTCTGCGATGTGCCAAATTCCTTCAAAGATGTGCCTATAGCATTTATAGTGGCATCACTGATGTCTATGGCGTTTATGGGGTTTAGCGGGTTCAGATTTTGAAGACGCGGATATACGCGGATGTAACGCGGATGATCGCGGATGAATTCGGCGATAAAATCCGCGTGAATCCGCGTGCAATCTGCGAGAATCTGCGTTCAGAAATGGATATTCTGATACCTATACTAACAATGTCATCTCTGGGGCTCTTGTTTGGCCTGGGCCTAAGTATTGCCTCAAAGGTATTTCATATAGAGATTGACCCGAGGATAGAAAGGGTAGTGCATGCCTTACCAGGTGCAAACTGTGGTGCCTGCGGTTTTGCTGGTTGCGCGGTTTTGGCAGAGAAGATAATAAGTGGCGAGGCAAAGATTACATCCTGTGCTCCCGGAGGACAGGAGACTTATAATAGGATTGCAGAGATTCTAGGCGTTGAAGTAGAGCTAAAGGTAAAACAGATTGCACGAGTAAGGTGTGATGGTGGTAAGAGGGCAAAGGATAAGTTTGAATATTTCGGTGTAAGAAGTTGCGCAGCTGCAAATCTATATTCAAATGGCCAAAAGAGTTGTAGATATGCTTGCCTTGGCTTTGGTGATTGTGTAAAGGCCTGCCCATTTGATGCAATGTATTTAAATGAAAACAATATCCCTGTTGTGATACCTCAAAAGTGCACCGCCTGTGGAAAATGCGTTATTGCCTGTCCAAAGGATATAATTGTCTTAGAGGATATAACACATAATGTCTATGTAAAGTGCTGTTCAAAGGATAAGGGTTCTGTAGTAAAAGAGGTCTGTCCAGTGGGCTGCATATCCTGCAGGATTTGCGAGAAGGTCTCAAAAGGTGTCTTTGTTGTGGAAGAGAATCTCTCGCATGCGGATTATAGTAAGGCAACAAAAGATACGCCCTGGCAGGAATCTATAGATAAGTGCCCAACGCACTGTATAGTAAAAGAATAAGTATACATTTTCAGCAATGCACGTTTTGTATACTTAAAGTTGGAGGGGTAAGATGGCGAATATTTTAGAATTGACAGATGCAAGTTTTAAGAAGGAGGTGCTAGAATCCGATGTGCCTGTTTTAGTAGATTTCTTGGCGAGCTGGTGTGGTCCCTGCAGGATGGTTGCACCTATCTTAGAGAGAATAGCTGAGGATTACAAAAATAGATTTAAAATAGCGAAACTGAATGTGGATGAGAATCAAAATACCACCATCCAGTTCGGCATAATGAATATCCCTACGCTTATTTTCTTTAAAGATGGGAAAGAGACCAGCAGGGTTGTGGGTGTGACTACAAAGAATGAATTGTCAAAGAAGATGGATGAGATATTAAAGGGTTAATATGAATATCGCTGTTTTTTGTTCTGGTTCAGGGACTAACCTTCAGGCAATTATCGACGCTGTTAAAGAAAAAAGAATAGATACAGAGATAAGATTTGTTTTTTCTGATAATCCAAATGCCTATGCCCTTGTGCGAGCAAAGAATGCTAATATAAAGACGCTTGTCTTAGAGAGAAGAGATTTCAAGACAAAGCAGGAGTTTGAGGCAGAGATTATAAAGAATTTAGAAAGGGAAGATATCCAGCTCATATGCCTTGCGGGTTATATGAGGATGCTTTCATCAGATTTTGTAAGAAGGTATAAAAATAGAATCCTGAATATCCACCCAGCCCTGCTTCCTTCATTTAAAGGGACGCATGGGATAAAGGATGCATTGGAATACGGCGTAAAGATTACAGGCCCTACAGTCCACTTTGTAGATGAAGGCATGGATACAGGGCCAATAGTCTTACAGGCTGCAGTTGAAGTAAAAGATGATGATACTGAGGAGAGTCTGTTAGAGCGGATTCATAAGTTAGAGCATAAGCTCTATCCAGAGGCGATTAGGTTGTTTGTGGAAAGAAGACTAAAGATAGAAGGGAGAAAGGTCAAGATATTATAATAGCCATTTCAACCTACGCGGTTGACAAAGTGTCAACCGCGTAGGTTGAAATGGTTCACTACAAAATCTCTTCTATCTTAACTTTTCTTTTTCTAAACTTCTCCAAAATCTCTCTATCTAAAAATTTTGTCCTTTGCCCGGGGAGGAGTAAGGTTATATCAACCCCATCAAAATCCTCAAACCAGTAACCAGCCAGAACCTCTGCTGCTGTTTTAAACGTCTCCTCAAACATAATTTTTTCTATCTTTTTAATATCCAGCTTTGCAATCGGGATTGCACCGACTCTGAATCTAAAGATTCTTTTATCAATAATGCCTTCTGCAGCAGGCATCTGGAATAATTTTTTTAGGAACTTGTCCTCTTCAAAATCTAACTTTATACGCCGCACCACCTGTTCTGCTAAAAATTCCTGGATAGTCAGGTCTCTTATAGGTAGCCCCTCAGAGTCCAAAAGACTTATATCCTTATAAGGGTCAAAGGTCTCTTTTAAGAACCTCTGTTTTATCTCCTGTGGCGTCTGAAAATATTTTGAGATAGTCTTTTTTATTACATTGGGATATGTTGAGATATTTATTAAGAATAGATACTCGTTTTCAAAACCCGAAGGGAAAAACGCAAGATAGCCTTCAAACCCTGGTTTTACATTAAAATATTCCTTTGTCTTTACATAGATTAGTGCCTCCTGGGCTGAAATCTGTTTAGACTCCAGATCTATAATTTCAAATCTCTGGGAACCTTCTATGCCAATATTATATACAGGATAAAAAAGCCCCATCAGGGCCTTTGTCTCTTCGTCATTTGAATTTAGTTTTTGGAATAATTTCCTGACCTTATTTTCACCCAATAGTTTTGGGTCAAATTTAAAGTCTCGCAATATCCTCTGGTGATATTCTCCCCTTGAGATATCCAAAAGCCGAACCCTTTTTACATCATATAGATAACCTATGAGGATAAATTCTGCACCGATTAGGTCCTTGTCCATAGCTGCCAACATATAAAATTTGAGGTCCCTGTCTGTGCTCATAGTGACTCTATGAATCGAAAGCGCCACATCCTCTATCTTGTCACCTGCTTCCTTTGCAAGACGCATATTTTCATCCACAAGACCTTCAATAGGGATTGCAACGCCCAGGGTCTTGCCAACAATCCTTACCTTTACATCCAGATTATATTCTTTCTTGCAGAGTTTTATTATTGATTCTTCTACTTTTTCTTTTGGATATGTAGGTTTTTCACAACCTGAGAAGAGAAAGGCTAATAGAAGGGGGAAGTAGAGGATTTTTTGAAAAGGGCGTCTCATTTCTGCTGGGTGTGGGCCTTGCCATATTCCTTAAAGATTGCCTCTATCTCGTCGTATTCTAATTCTTCCTTTTCTAAGAGTTCCTTTGCGAACCTGTCTACAATCTGCCACTCACGCTTTAAGAGCTCCTCCACGTCCTTTAAACAGTTGTGGAAGATTCTATTCGTTTCATTGTTGAGTTTTTCTTTTACGGATTCTGAGATCTGGGATTCAGGGATGATGGTATAGTCTCCCAAGAGTCCATTTTCGCCCATCCCATATTTCCAGACCATATTGTGTGCCTGCTGCATTGCGCGCTGGAAGTCCATTGCTACCCCATCGCTTGTTGTGCCAAATTTTATCTTCTCTGCAGCATAGCCAGATATAGCAACCTTTATATTTGCTAATATCCTATCTTTGTTGGATGTAAAGAGCTCTTCTCTTGGCTGGCTATAGACCGCACCCAGGGTCTCTTTGCGGGATATTATAGAGGCCTTGAATACATCATCAGTGGGATGCAGGATATACATAACTACAAGATGGCCTGTTTCATGATAGGCAACCATCTCGCGTTCACGCTCTGTCAT
>JBBIOC010000069.1:0-7414 GCA_037443585.1 Candidatus Omnitrophota bacterium | reverse complement strand
AAGGTAAATACACCTGCACGGGTGAGGACGATGTTGATGTCGAGCAAATGTAAATGGATGATTGCGTAGGCTATTATAACTGCACCTGCACTTACAAAAATAGAGCCCAATGGATAAAATCGACCAAACCCATAATTTGGAATATAATCTTGAAATCCTCCTAGAAATCCAATAGAGAAAGCTAAAAATACATATTTTATCCTCAGATATTCTAAAGGCGCTGTTCCTCTTTTCTTAATGGCATCCCTGTAAAGAACAAAAAGGCACCTCAAAATAACATATCCTAAAAAACATAAATATAAACTGTGTATAATTCCAGCCTTTGCATAATATCCCCAGAAGTATTTATAAACTCCCAATATAAAGTAATGTGTAGTAAACAATAATAAAATGATAAAAGAAAGTTGGTATAAATATTACACCTATATAAAGAGATTTAATTAGATTAAAAGCAGCGTTCGCATCTTTGGTTAAATATACACTAAAATATCCAAAGAGCCAAATGGTACAGGCTAAACTAAATAAAGCAAAAGTAATATTTTCAATAGATTTTTTGTTATTCCAAAAAACAAAAATTCCAACCGAAAGCGTCAAAATCCCAGCTATTAATGGAAGGATTGCATAAAAGTTCATTTATAACTACCCTGTTTCTCCTTATTTTTCAAGCTTAAGTAAATTCTTTTAAAATAGTGAGCCTTCTTTAATCTAACATCCGGTGAATATATTTTTTTATAAATATCTAATAAGCCATTTTGCAATTCTTGAGCAGACATTCTCTTAGGAATAAAATTGACATCGGAAAATGTATAATTATCCCAACCAGTATGTAATAATCTCCCTTCTTCTAACAATCTTTTTCTTAACCTAGTTCCAGGCAAAGGGGTTAAGATTGTAATTTGTGCTGCAAACATATTATTCTCAATAATAAAATCGGCTATTTTTTTAAAAACTGATGTGGTATCCTCGTCAAAACCTACTATAAAACTACCCATTACACCTATTCCATAGCCTTGAATTTTTTTGATAATCTTAGAATATTTATTTAAATACTTCGCTTTCCATGCAGTCTTGCTAATTGATACTAAATTTTTATAATTTAAGCTTTCAAAGCCAATAAAAAGAATCCTGCATCCACTTTTTCTAAGTAATTCTAAAAATTTTCTATCCTCGCCAATTGAAATATCAGTCTGGGCAAACCATTCAATTTTCAAATCTGAAATTTCCTTAATCATCTCACTTGCAAATCTTCTATTAATAAACATATTATCATCTGCAAAACTTATCAAGGGTTTATGCCCCCAAATATTTAAAATAAATTTTAATTCTTTTAAAATTTGACGAACGCCCTTATATCTAAATTTTCTGCCATATATTTTAGGGGCACAACAAAATTCACAATCGAGAGGACATCCTCTTGATGTCTGAATCCAGACTACTTTATATTTTTCTGATTTAACTAAATCATATCGCGGGATAGGAGATTTCCTTAGATCTATTAAATTAGTTGCACGATAGAATGGCTTTGTATCCTTATTTAAAAAATCCTTTAAAATCTTGGGCCAAACTTCTTCTGCCTCACCAATTACTACTATATCAGCATATTGTTTTACCTCTTCAGGCAATATTGTAGAATGAATACCTCCAATTATAATCTTCGCTCCTTTCTTTCTAAAAATTTCTGCTATTTGATATGCCCTTGTTGCCTGCTGGGTCATTGAGCTTATTGCCACAATGTTATAGGTCTTATTGAAATCTATAGATTCAATATTTTCATCTATCAAATCAATTTCCCAACTTTTTGGAGTCAAAGATGCGATTATTAACAACCCAGAGCTAAATCCTGTAAAACTTTCTCTATAAGGAATTATCTCGCTGGTCTTATCCCAAAATTTTACACAATTTGGATTAATACTTATCTGCCCCCTCGGCGATATCAGTGCTATCTTCATTTTTGCCATCTTCTATCTTTTGAATAATTATTCTTATAAAGATACGTCCTCACTAATTCATATAGATCTCTAACGTTTAGCACATCAAATGCCTTCGCAGAATCTATTGTTATATTAAACCTTGTCTCAATAGCTGCAAGAATTTCCATAGCATCTAAAGATTCTACAGCGAGCCTATCCCGAATATTTACATCCTCCCTTATCTCAGACCTATCCACCTTTGCAACCTTAGCAATTATAGAATTGATCTCTTCTTTGACCTTATCAAAGTCTTTCTTTTTAAAATTCCCTGTCCTTAAGTTCTTCTTTGATTTCTTCATTTTGATATAAGTATATATTATTATAAGCTATTATGCAAGGGGGTAAGGCCTTCTTGTTATCGTGGTTAAAAATTGAATTTTCTTGAAAAAGAGAGACGGTTCTTGTATAATGTAAACGCTATGCAGGATTTAAACGACCTTTCGACGAAAGTGCTTGAAATTGTAAGAGGCGAGATCGGACAACAGAGTTTTGAAAACTGGTTTTCTCAAGCAAGGGTCGGTTCAGTTACAGAAGATTTCTTGACGATTGAGGTGCCGAATAATTTTTTTAAAGACTGGCTCTATGACCATTATAAGGAGCTCCTTGAGAAGACCGTCTTTAGTTTAGTAGGAAAAAAAATTTCTGTCCGCTTCGAGATAAGGCAAAGAGGAGAAGACGCCATAGAACAACAAAGGCCTATCTTGGAGGCTCCTATCCCAAAGAAGCAGGATTTTTATCTAAATCCAAAGTATACCTTTGAGGCATTCGTTGTGGGCTCGAGTAATAGATTTGCCCACGCAGCAAGCCTTGCAGTCGCCCAGTCCCCTGCGCGCGCATATAATCCGCTCTTTATCTATGGTGGCGTGGGCCTTGGAAAGACACACCTTATCCAGGCTATTGGAAATTATATCTATCAGACAAATAAGGCTCTAAAGATATCTTACAGTTCAAGCGAAAATTTTACCAATGAGCTTATAAATTCTATTCAGAATAGAACCACACTAAAATTTAGAGAAAGATATAGAAATGTAGATGTGCTTTTGATAGATGATGTGCATTTTATAGCTGGGAAGGAATCTACACAAGAAGAGTTCTTCCATACATTCAACACCTTATTCGATGCACACAGACAGATTGTCTTAACAAGCGACCGTTCCCCAAAGGCCATACCGGGCCTTGAAGAGAGGCTCATCTCAAGGTTTGAATGGGGGCTGGTTACAGATATCCAGCCGCCTGACCTTGAGACCAGAATAGCGATATTGAGAAAGAAATCAGAGAGGGAGTCTGTTAAGATCTCAGAGGAGGTGACATACTTTCTTGCAGAAAGGATTAAGTCAAATATAAGAGAATTAGAAGGTGCATTGATAAGGCTGGTTGCGCATTCCTCTTTAGAATCAAAACCTGTTGATATTGAATTGGCCCAAAAGGTTTTAAAGGACCTATTTATTGAAGAGGAGGCTGTCATAACTGTGGATAAGATTCAAAGAGAGGTTGCTAATTTTTTTAACCTATCTCTATCTGATATGAAAAGAAAATTGCGGTCAAAAAAAATCTCTTATCCAAGACAGATTGCAATGTTTCTTTCAAGGGAACTTACAGACTTGACGCTTCCTGAGATAGGAAAAAATTTTGGTAATAGGGACCACACTACTGTATTGCATGCTTACGAAAAGATTGCAGAGGATACAAAAAAGAATCAGAGGCTCAGAAACTCCATAAATAAGCTTATTACAAAGATTAAATCTTGAATATTTGTGGATAGATTGGATTATTTGTGGATAAATTTTATATTAAAATTTCTTCAAAATTATAGGGTTATGTAATTATTAACATATAAAAGCTGTCTTTTCTTATTAGTACTTTTTTATTTAAAAGTTTTCTATTAACAGGATTTATCCAAAAGTTTAATAGGAGGATATATGAGATTTGATATATTAAAAGAAATTTTAGTAGATGGAGTTTTGACTGTCCAGAACGTGATTTCATCAAAGACCACATTGCCAATACTTTCAAATATTTTAGTTGAGACTCAAAAAGATTCGATTAGACTTATTGCTACTGATTTAGATATAGGAATATCTTCAATAGTTCCTGCTGAGATTAAAGAAGAAGGCTCAATCACAATCCCAGCAAAGAGATTTGCAGATATAGTTCGAGAATTACCGAATGAAGAGGTTTCGATAAGCGCAATGAAGAATAACTTCTTAACAGTAAACTGCGGCAAGGCGTTCTTCAAGATTATGGGGCTGCCAAAAGAGGATTTTCCAAAACTCCCTGAATTTAAAGAGGCCCTACACATAACATTGGAACAAAAGACCCTAAAAGAGATGCTGAATCTTACAAACTTTGCTATGTCCCACGATGAGACAAGGTATGTATTAAACGGGACATTATTCTTATTTAAAGACAAAACCATTACATTGGTTGCTACAGACGGCAAGAGGCTCGCATTTATTAAAAAGGAATTTCCAGGTATGGAAAGTTTTAATAGAGAACTCATAATACCCCTTAAGACCATTAGTGAGCTAAACAGACTTTTAAAAGAAGAAGGAATGCTACGGGCCTCATTTACTGAGAATCAGGTTCTATTTGAATTAAACGGGACGAGTATAATCTCAAGGTTAATAGAAGGAGAATTCCCAAATTATCAACAGGTTATCCCCAAAGAGCAAAAGGAGAAGATAAGGATAAATAGAGAGAACCTCCTCTTGGCTACAAAGAGGGCAGCCCTCTTTACAACACAGGACTCTCAGTCTATAAAATTAGAGGTCTTTAAAGGTAAGCTTGTGATTTCAAAGAATAGTCCAAATATCGGGGAGGCAAGAGAGGAAGTGGATATAGACTATAAGGGCCCTGAACTGGTTGTGGGCTTTAACCCAGCATACCTTCTTGAGCCATTGAAGGCATTAGGCCTGGACGAAATTGAATTTGAGCTAGTTTCAAGCGACAAGCCAGGCGTTATTAGAACAGGGGGATATCTCTACCTCGTTCTGCCTATGCAATTAGCTTAAATTCAAAAAAATTATAGCACAGATGGGCACAGATTAGAAGCAACGGATGATCACAGATTTTAATCTGTGCTAATCTTGTATCTTTTAATCTGCGATCATCTGTGCTTTATATACACAATTTTTACTTTATTTATTATTAATGACAGAAAGCTTAAAAGAAATTCTCCCAAAGATATTTAAAGATTTAGAGAAAAAGGAGGTTTTGAAAAAGATAGAAGGCTCTTGGCGCTCGGCAGTTGGAGGAAAAGCCTCCAAACATTCAAAGGTGGCAGGTTTTAAAAATGGGGCATTGATTGTAAATGTGGATAATTCTATGTGGATTTATGAACTGACTTTAAAAAAGGAGAAGGTACTTGAAAGACTGAGAGGCGATGGGCTTAAGGAAATAAAGGATATAAGATTTAGAATAGGGGAATTAGGGGAAGATGGCAAAAGAGACTAAATACGACGCAACTACAATACAGGTTTTAGAAGGGGTGGATGCGGTCCGCAAGAGACCCGCTATGTATATAGGTGATATATCTACAAGAGGGCTCCATCACCTTGTATACGAAGTGTTAGACAATAGCGTCGATGAAGCGATGAGTGGTTTTTGTAAAGATATAAATGTCCTTATCCATGTAGACAATAGCGTTACTGTTATAGACGATGGAAGGGGTATACCAGTAGATATACACCGCACACAGAAGAAGCCCGCCCTGGAGGTGGTTCTAACAACCCTGCATTCAGGAGGGAAGTTTGACCACAGGACATATAAGGTTGCAGGCGGGCTGCACGGGGTTGGTGTGAGCGTAGTAAATGCCTTGAGCGAGTGGTTAGAGGCAGAGGTCAGGCGGGATGGCAAGGTATATCATCAGGAGTTTAAAAAGGGAAAGACCGCTTCAAAGCTCACTGTAATTGGAAAGAGCAAGACCACGGGGACTCGGATTACATTTAAGCCAGATAAGGAGATATTCAAAGGGGGCATAGAATTCTCATACGATATCCTTTGCAATAGGATGAGGGAATTAGCCTTTTTAAATAAGGGCTTAAAGATAGACATAAAAGATGAGCGCACAGACAAGGAGAATAGCTTTCAATTTACAGGCGGGATTGTCTCATTTGTCGAATATTTGAATAGGAATAAAAACCCCTTACATAAGAAGGTTATATATTTCTCCGGGGAGAAGGAAGAGGTCTTTTGTGAGATAGCCCTCCAATATAATGATGGCTATGCAGAGAATATCTTTACCTTTGTGAACAATATAAATACTGTGGAAGGAGGCACGCACTTAAGTGGTTTTAAATCAGGCCTTACAAGGACAGTCAACCAATATTGCAAGAATAAGAATCTGATAAAGGAATCAGATGTGCCTATAACTGGAGATGACATAAGAGAGGGCCTGACTACTGTGATTAGTCTAAAGGTTCCAAATCCGCAGTTTGAAGGTCAGACAAAGACAAAGTTAGGGAATAGCGAGGTAGAAGGCATAGTTACCTCTATTGTAAGCGATTCATTGGGCGCATACTTTGAGGAAAACCCATCTGTTGCAAATAAGGCGATTGAGAAGGCAATGCTTGCTGCCAGGGCAAGGGAGGCTGCAAGAAAGGCAAGAGAATTGACCCGTCGCAAGGGCGCTTTGGATACACTTGAGCTTCCGGGAAAGTTAGCAGATTGTTCCGAACGAGACCCGGGCCTTTGCGAGATTTATATTGTGGAAGGCGACTCAGCCGGGGGCTCTGCGAAGATGGGAAGGGATAGAAGGTTTCAGGCAATCCTGCCATTAAAGGGGAAGATTTTGAATGTAGAAAAGTCAAGGCTTGATAAGGTCCTAAGCAATAAAGAGATTCGCACAATTATAAGTGCCTTGGGCTGCGGGATAGGGGAGGAGTTTGATGTATCTAAATTGAGATATAATAAGGTTATAATTATGTGCGATAGTGATGTCGATGGATCGCATATTAGAACACTTATTTTGACTCTTTTTTTCAGACATATGCAGCAACTAATAGAAAAGGGCCACGTATATATTGCACAGGCGCCTCTTTATAAGGTTAAACGCGGAAAAAGAGAGGAATATATTGAGACAGAGTCACATATGAATGAAATATTATTGGAATTAGGAACAGAAGGCATGGCTTTGGTTAGGAATAGGGATAAAAAAGAGTATAAGGACAACAATTTGAAGGAGTTACTAAAATTAATCATAGAATTTGAAAGGCTTAGTTCAGGAATAGTTAAACATGGAGTAGATTTGCAAAAATATTTAGGTTTTAGACATCCAAAGACCAAAAAATTGCCCATTTTTATGGTAAAAGTGGGGGGAAAAGACAAATTTATCTTTGATGACAAGGAATTGGCAAAGGTAGTTAAGGAAATGGAAGAGGAGCTTGGAGAAGAGGTATGAGATTGACGCAAATATCCAAGTTCGGTTAACTTAACCATTTCGTTTC
>JBBIOC010000068.1:0-7480 GCA_037443585.1 Candidatus Omnitrophota bacterium | reverse complement strand
TTAGAGAAGGGTTTCAAAAGAGAATTGAATTTTATGATGAATTATGGAAAGACAGGATAGTTTTATATAATGAATTTCTATTTTGGCAATTAGTCAGAGAAGGAGGCAGGTCATATGCCTAAAAATATTGAAAGAACCTTGAAGGAATGTTTTCATCCTAAAGAAGGTAAACCTAATCTTCGGAAAGTTCCCATCGATATAGGAAGGGCAAGACAGCATATCGATAAGGCACACCGAAATCTACGAGCAATGAAAATAATGTTTGATAATGATTTATTTGATTGGACGATAATCTGTGGATATTACGCTATGTATCACGCCGTATTAGCTTCATTATTTAAGATAGGTATCCGAGCTACTGCTCACTATTGTGCTATCGCTGCTTTTAAAAAATTCTATGTTGAGCGTGGAAAAGTAGTACCCGAATACATTAATTACATTAAAAAAGCAAAACAACTGGAACAGAAATATGCAGAGACCTTAGAAAAAGCGCAGGAAGAGAGAGTTGTTGAGCAATACGGCGTTGAGATCATTACCAACGATGACGCCGAATGGATTATAGAAGACACAAAAGATTTTGTCCTTAAGATAGAAGAGGTATTAGCCGGATAGAAAAGTTATTAAAAGAGAGGTTATTGATATGTCAGATACCCTGTTTGGTAAAGAAGAAAGATATGCAAAGAAATTATTAAAGAAATGCCCATTTTTAAAAAAGATGTGGCGAGAAAGAGAGAAAGTTTTTGGTGAGACGCATTGGAAGGAAGTATTAATAGAAAAGAAATATAACAAAATTGCCAAAAAAGCTGGTTTAAAAAGCGTTAAATTTGCCTATAACGAATACTGTTTTGGTATAGATATCAATGATGTTGAGGCGCATGGCACAAACTTAAAAGAAAATAGATTGCTTATTCACGATATGACATTGGAAGGAAAGGTTGAATGAAAGGAGTAACTAATGGATTTATGGAAAAGCGAATATATTAGGTTAAAAAGTGTATTAGAAAAACTGGGTTGGCGAAATGTTAAAATTAGGGATAGCGATTTAGATGAGTGGTATAGCCAAGCCGTATTGTATTCTAATTTTGTTAAGTAGAAGAAGAAGAAGAAGAAGTAGATACCCCTTAAGGGGTATCTACGATTACTTGGCGCTAATGCGATACCCATGAGATTTGTAAGCTTATTGTTAGATAATCCGATTAGCATTGTTGAAGATGGCATAAAAATTCGAATGCCAAACCCCGCGAATTTCTGTCTTCATAAACTTATAATAGAAAGGAGGTTTTAAGATGTTTAATTCAAAGTTGTTGAAAGTAGGTTTTATAATGGCAGTAGGTTCGATCTTTGTGGTGATTTCTACAACAATTCCAGCTTATGCTCAAGGCAAGGGTAGAGGACAAAAGGAAATACCTCCGGGTTGGGAAAAGGGAGAGAAAAAAGGATGGTTTAGCGATGTCCCGCCTGGACTAGCTAAGAAAGAAGGATGGATTCCACCTGGTTGGTCAAAAGGAGAGAAAGAAGGCTGGAAAAATGCTTTTCCACCTGGTTGGGAAAGGCGAAGCAAGAAAGAACAAAATAGTTGGAAGGAAAATTTAAATGCGGCTAAAAATTCTATAAAAGAGAAAGGCAAGAAAGCGAGTTTCCCACAAGAGGAGGTTGAACAGACCTCTACCTCTTTAGAAATAGCCTCGAGAATAGGTGTGCCTATTGAACATGCAAAAGATATTGTTCAATCTGCTATGGATAAAGGTTTACGAGGTCCAGCAATTGAGAAACTAACAAGAGCAGTTTCCTATGGTGTTGGCAGAGAAGTAAAATTTGACCAATTAGGTAAATTTGTGAATGAGAAACTCGAAGAAGGATTAAGAGACGAAGAATTAGCTTTAGAGGTTTATAAGGAAGTACAAAGAAGACATGAAGAAAAGACTAAAGTGAGAAAATCTATCCAAGAAGAGAAGAAACAAGGTGAATAGAGATTGAAAATATCAATTTATAGAAGCAAGAAGGAGATGCCACACGCATAAATGTGTGCAGTAAAATAGCTATGCGTAAAGTATATATTCGTACATATGGATGTCAGGCTAACAAGCATGACTCGGAGATGGTGGGGGCTATGCTTCTGGGGGAGGGATATACTCAGGTAGCTTTGCCTGATGAAGCAGATGTGGTTTTGTTTAATACCTGCAGTGTCAGAAAGCATGCTGAAGATAGGGTTTTCGGAAAGGTAGGATTATTAAAATATATAAAAGAGCAATACCCAAAGGTAATCTTTGGAATAATTGGTTGTATGGCTGAAGCGCAGAAAGAGAATATCTTTAGAAAACTTCCACATGTGGATTTTATCTGTGGACCGGGTGACCTGGATAGAATTCCTGCGATTATAGAACAGGTTAGAGATGGGTCAAATCATATAATGTTTTTAGATGGGCACAGTTCTGGCAGAATACCAGGCTCACCTTATAAACGACGCGCATCCCTTAAAGCATATGTTAAGATTATGGAGGGGTGCGATAATTATTGTTCATATTGTGTTGTGCCGTATGTGCGGGGTGCTGAAAGGAGCAGGCCTTCAAAAGAAATCTTAGATGAGATAAGATGCCTAATTGATGGCGGCACAAAGGAGATTACTCTTTTAGGCCAGAATGTAAATTCATATGGAAGAAATCTAAAAGAGGATATAGATTTTGTCAGGCTATTAAAAAAGATAGATAGGATTTCAAATGGCGTAAGGATCAGATTTGTTACAAGCCATCCAAAGGATGCCTCAGTAGAATTATTTAAGGCAATGAGGGATTTGGAGAGTCTTTGTAAACATCTCCACTTGCCAGTTCAGTCAGGTTCAGATAGAATATTAAGGCTGATGAAACGTGACTATACAGCCAAAGAGTATTTAAAGCTTGTGAAAGATTATAGAAGGTTTCTGCCTGAAGGAACTCTCACAACTGATATCATAGTTGGTTTTCCAAGCGAGACAGAAGAGGATTTAAAAAAGACCTACAATCTAATGAAAGATATAGAATTTGATAGCGCCTTTATATTTAAATATTCACCTCGGCCTTATACAGAGGCACAGAGATTAAAGGATGATGTGCCCAAAGAGACAAAAGAAAAGAGGCATCAGCTTCTCCTTAAACTTCAGAAGGATATATCAAAGAGAAAGTGCAAAAAAAGTCCATCTTCTTAATTTTTATAATTTTTGCCTTTTTGAATAGTTCTTCCTGGGCTGAGCAATTTGATACAATAGAGATTTCGCTGTTAAAAGAGGATTATCAGGCTGTGATTGAGAATTGCACAAGGCTGCTCCAAGACCCTTCTATTCAGAGGCCAGGGCTTGACAGGATATTTTATCTGCGTGGCATAGCATATTCAAAGACCCAGCAGATTTCTTATGCAAGAGAAGATTTTCAGAAGATAATATCTGAATTCCCAAAGAGTAAGTTAAGGCTTGAGGCAAAACTCGCCTTAGCTGATACCTATTTTTTAGAAGGGGATTATCAGACTGCACAGGTTGAATATAAGAATCTCATAGCAAATTTTCCTAAAGAAAATATAGCACCTGCTGTGCTTTTCAGGCTGGCACAGTGCGCTCAGAGGCTTGGAAATTGGGAAGAGGCAAAATACTATTTTCAACAGGTCCAACTTAAATGGCAGAAGAGCCCTGAAGCAAGGCTTGTGGAGGAATTAAAGATTGGAGAAGAGGCATTCTTTTGTGTTCAGGTTGGTTCATTTACAGATAGAAATAATGCTGAATCTTTGATGGAAAAATTAAAGAAAGACTATTATCCTGTATATATAGTAGAGATAAAAAAATCAGGCGAGTCTTTCTATAGGGTGCGGGTAGGAAGATTTGGCATTAGAAAGGATGCTGAGGATTTAGCTGAACGGCTGAAATTAGAGGGCTTTCCAACGCGCGTATGTCCGTGATATTTCTAATCGGCCCAACAGGTATTGGCAAGACAAAACTTTCAATAGATTTAGCAAAGAGGCTCAATGCAGAAATTATCTCCTGTGATTCAATGTGTGTATATAAAGGAATGGATGTCCTTACCTAAAAGCCCACACCTTTTGAAAGAAGAGAAGTCAGACACCACCTAATCGATATAATCCCGCCAGAAGAAGACTTTAACGTAGCAAGATATAGGGAATTAGCGCTCAAGGCAATCAAAGAGATAGAGAAGAAAGAAAAACTCCCCATCTTTGTAGGGGGCAGCGGTTTATATGTAAAAGCAGTCATTGATGGTATATTTCCTTCAAGACCCAAAGACACCAGATTGAGAAGAAGGCTCTATGTTCTGGCAAAAAGATATGGAAGTATTTATTTATATAAGAGACTAAAAAAGAAAGATCCTGAGACTGCAAATAATATTCATCCAAATGACCTGCGCAGAATAGTGCGCGGCCTGGAGATACTACATTTAGAAGGACTCCCATCATCTATATTGAAAAAAAATACCATTCCTCTTGAAGATAAATTCAATGTTCGAATATTTGGACTTACCATCGAGCGTTCAAGGTTATATGAAAGGCTCGACAGGCGCGTGGATGAGATGTTTGGGCAGGGCATTGTTGAGGAGGTCAAGGCGCTTTGTAAAAAAAGATTGAGCCAGACTGCAAAACAGGCCTTGGGGTATAAGGAGATAAAGGGATATTTAGATGGTAGATATTCTATTGAAGAGGCAAAGAGACTTTTAAAAAGAAATACAAGGCGCTTTGCAAAGAGGCAATTGACGTGGTTTAGGAAGGATAAGAGGATTAGGTGGGTTGAGATGCAAGAGAATATAGAAGATACTATAAAAGAAATTCTATGGAACGGGCAATCCTCGTCACAGTAGATATAAAATCTGACAGAGATTGGGACCCTGAAGAGCGGTCAAAAGAACTTGCTGAACTTGTCCGAACGAGCGGGGCTTATAAGGTTGGAGAATTACTCTGCCACAGGGAAAGCATAGCCCCAAATTTCTTTATAGGCAAGGGAAAATTAGAAGAGCTTGCCCTTCTTTGCAAGAAGACCTTTGCAGAGGTTGTTATATTTAACAATGACCTTTCAGGGACACAGCTAAGAAATTTAGAAAATGCAATAGGGATAAAGATAATTGACCGCACGCAACTAATCCTTGATATATTTGCCCAGCATGCAGTAAGTTCTGAAGGGAAGATTCAGGTCGAGCTTGCCCAGCTTGACTATCTATTGTCGAGGTTGACAGGAAGAGGCATCTTTTTATCAAGGTTGGGCGGCGGCATAGGCACAAGGGGTCCTGGGGAGAAGAAATTAGAATACGACCGCCGTCGGATAAAGGATAGAATCACAAAACTAAAAAAAGATTTACTAAATCTTGCCAGGCGCAGGGACCAGCTCAGGAGAAAGAGGCGTGAGGCAATGCTGACTTCCATAGCTATAATCGGATATACAAATGTTGGCAAGACTACGCTTTTAAATCGGCTGACAAAATCAGGAAAATTGGTTGAGGATAGGTTATTTACTACCTTAGACCCTGTGGCAAGGCGCTTTATCCTTCCCAATAATCAGAAGGTTCTATTTCTTGACACAGTTGGTTTTCTGCATGACCTTCCGCACAATCTTATAGAGGCGTTTAAGGCAACCCTTGAAGAGGTTACAAACGCAGATATATTACTTCATCTTCTCGATGCAAGTAGCTCAAGAATCTATATTCAGGACGAGGCTGTATATGAGGTTTTAAAAGAGCTTGGAGCTCAGAATAAACCCATTGTAAAGATATTAAATAAAATAGATATACCTGATAGGCCTATTCCGATAGAGAGGTTGAAGAAGGATTTTGAGGGTGCGATTTGTATATCTGCATCGAGGGGTGATGGTTTAGATGAGCTTATTGACAGGCTTACCTTTTTCGTTTCTAACCAATTCAACCTACGCAGTTGAACAATCTGTTGAACAATCTTGTAGGCCAGGTTTAAACCTGGCCTACTTTCTATGGAAGTCTGACTTCCATAGTATTTATATTCCTTTCCCGGAAAGGAAAAGGCAATGTGCGAATTTTACTTGACACAAACAGCAGTATTAAATTATAATAATAGCACTCTAATATAGAGAGTGCTAAAAGACATTCTATAAAGAGAAATAATAAGAATGCCTGATTACAATGATTAAAAAGAAGATTACAGAGATTAAAGAAAGAGATCCATGAAAAGATTAATGGTTTAATCTCTGTAATCTAATTTAAAAATCTATGTAATCAGGTATAATTCATAGTTATACCTGAAAATTATACCATGAAAGACCCCGACCTCACAGAAAGAAAGAAGAAGATATTCTCTGCTATTGTTGAGGAATATATAAATACAGGCGAGCCTGTTGGTTCTCGGACTATCGCTCAGAAGTTCAGATGGAGCTTAAGCCCTGCAACGATTCGTAATGTAATGGCAGACCTTGAGGAGGATGCTTTTATACTACAGCCGCATACCTCCGCAGGAAGGGTTCCAACTGACAAAGGGTATCGTTACTATGTAGACCATCTTATGGAGCTGAGGCGCATAACAAAAGAAGAGGAGGAATTCATCCAGAAGTCCTTTAGAGATAAAAATGCAGACCAGGAGACTATCCTGGAGAGGGCTTCAAAGATTATTTCTCTTCTAACAAAGGTGGCTGGCATTGTAATGGCGCCGAGGTTGAGATGCAGCACCCTCAAATTTATCGGCCTAAAACTTGTAGCACCTTCTAAGATATTAGTAACACTGATTACAGGTTCAGGGCTTATTAAAAATTCTATTATAGAAATCGATGGAGAGATAAATGAGGCTGAATTGAACAGAATCTCTGAATTCCTAAATTCTGAACTTGAAGGGATGACTTTAAGCGAGTTGAGGGCCTTTCTTACAAGGCGGCTTTTAGAGGAACGCACCTCATTCTATATCCTTTTAAAAAAGGCAATGGGTCTTATACTCAATGCGCCTTTTATGAAATCTGATGACAGAATCTTTTTTGAAGGCATCAGCTATATAATCCAGCAACCTGAGTTTAGTAATATTTCAAAGATGGGTTCGCTTTTGAAAGCAATTGAAGAGGAGACTAACTTTTTGGAACTTTTGGATGCAGATATAGAAGGGGAAGGCGTCCATATACATATAGGCAAGGAAAATCCTTTTAAAGAGATTCAGGAGTGCAGCATCATTACTTGTAATTACAGCATAGGCAGACAGGCTATTGGGACTGTGGGCGCTATTGGGCCTACAAGGATGGAATATGACAGGGCAGTCTCTGTTGTTTCGTATATTTCAGATTTTTTGGGAAAGGTGTTAAGCGAACTTGGCTAAGAAGTTCCTTTTATTAAATGAAGAATATAATGCTCTAAAAGAAAAAGCAGAGCAGTCTGAAAAATATCTTGATGCCCTTGCGAGGCTTCAGGCAGAATTCCAGAATTATAAAAAGAGGAGCGAGCAGCAGAAATTAGAATTTGTGAAATTTGCTGAGGCTGGGGTGATTGCTGAACTTTTAGATATATTAGAT
>JBBIOC010000067.1:0-7563 GCA_037443585.1 Candidatus Omnitrophota bacterium | reverse complement strand
TTGCTGGGAAAAGACCTTAAGTACATCTTTCAGATTTGCATTCTGAAAATCCATAGTAATAAGGCCGGTAGGGGCTGGACTTGCCTTATTTGTACCTCCTTGAGTCTCATCTGTCATACCGGTAGTTGAGGCAAAATTCAATAATGAAAAGATAAATATTGATATAATTATAAATCTTTTCTTCATCTTCGCCCTCATTATTTCGGCCGCACAATAAATTCTTTACCTTTATACTTTAAATGTACGCCCTCCTTAGTAATACCTGTTATCTCTACCTCATTCACAGTTTCGCCCACCCTATAAACCTTGTTATCGATTATCACCTGCGATAGACGACTGCCAAATACCATTCCTTGAAATGACATCTTTGGCAATTCAACTTTTTCCAGTGCCTCATCTTTTGGCTTCTCATCCAGAGGGCTCTTAAAAGGGTCCCTTAGTTCACTCGCAATATATTCAAACCTTTCTGTCTTAGGAAACCACTCTGACTCCAGGGCCTTTAAATCCTTCTCCATTGCATCAAAATCCTCTTTTAAAAGCCTTTTTTCAGTGGAGCCTTTTCTGAATCTAGTGCTTCCGAAAAATATTGCAACTATCAATATAACCGTTATAAAAATTCTCTCAATCTGCTGTTTAGGTATCGCGCCCATTCTATCGTTTGCTTCTAATCCTTCAGAATTATGCTACTCACAAGGATATTGGCCCTAACCTTAAAAGACACACCCCTTTTTTCTCCCTGAACCTCTTCTTCCACGCGCCTCAATTGAATATTCTCAACTTTAATAAATTTTTTTGAAGACTCTAAATTTGACAAAAATTTACCCAATCCATGATAAGTTGAATTTGCCTCTATCCTTATAGGAAGCTTTATAAAGTTGGCCTGGTCTTCAGGCGTCTCTGGTTTTAAGAATAAAAGCTCTAAGCCATTCTCTGAAGCTATTCTTGAAACCTCATCTAAAAGCCAGGAGACGCTTTTCTGTTCAGGAAGTCTCTTTTCATAAAAATCTACACGCTCTTTAAGTAACTTAATCTGTGCAAGATAGAGGTTTCTCTTTCTTTCCTCAACAATTCTGTTCTTTAGTGAAACCTTCTTTGAAATAAAAGGTTTATGGATAAAACTAAATCCAATAAAAATGGCTATAAAAGCGATTGCACTACTTATAAAGAGAACCTTCTTCTTTGCAGTTTTTTCTATCATTTTTAATGAGCACGCCACTTATGGAACGAAGTGAACATAAGTGGCTGTCCTCATTTGAAGCTCATCTCAAAACTTACAACTTTTGTGCCATCTATCTCTGTCTTTTTAACAGAAACTAATTCAGCCCTCTCGAGACCCTTTGAAAATATGCCGCTTTGGCGAAGACCTGCCATAAATTTATTTGCCAATTCAACGTCACTTGAGTTTGGGTCAGCAAGGATATAGCCTTTCAGATTCAGACTTTTATCACTCTTAGCAGGTTCACCTTTTTTTGCCCTCTCTTCATAAATTAGTTCGCTAAGCCAGATATTCTCCGGGACAATGCTTGGTAGCTCATTTATTCGGGGGGTGAAGAATGAGCGGCTTTCTATTACAGCCTTAAGGAACCTCTTTTTATTTTCAAACTCAGCCTTAAAACGTTCGAGGTCAGACAAGGTCCCGGAAGCAATTTTAATCTCTACCTTTGGCCTTTCCTTATTTAAGCGGTCCAATTCGTTGATAAGAGGAACTAGATTTCTAAATAGAACAACTCTCAAGATTATCAATATAAAAATAGCCAAGGATGCCTCTGCTAAAGCCAACTTTAAAAAAGATTCCTTTTTCTTAAAGAACTCTTTTCTCTCTTTAAAGAGATTTATATCTATCAAGGGCTCAGAGACTCCTCGCAAGGCCAGTCCAAAAGCTACAGCCACACCTGGAGGAACAAGGCCTTTTTTTGTCTTGATGCCCATTTGAGGGTCTCCTACCTCTACAGGTATTTGAAGCTCCTTGCCAGCCAATTCTCCCCATTTCTCCAATGGTATTTTGCTATATAAAATTATCTTTTCAACTGATTCGGCAGGAAACTGCTTTTCATAAAAATCAAACGAAAGCTTTATCTCAGCTAAAAGTTTTTCAAATATTGGTTCCTGAGGAGCTGTTTTGGAAAAACCAGCGCCTAAAGAGATATCCCTTATTAGATACGGAATGCCAAACCTCAAGATATTAATATTAGCTACCTCTGAATCAATATCTACAATAGCTATGATCTCTTTAGGATTGAGTTGCTCTGAAGTTCTAAAAACCCGCATTAGGCTGAATGTAGCAGGCTCAACAACAACAGGCCTAAGGTTAGCCTTTTGCAAAAGAAGGATGTGGCTATTTAAAATCTCTCTTTTTACAGCAACGAATACAACATCCATCTGATTAGGAGAGATGCGGCTTTCTGAGACCTTAAAATCATAGATAACATCTTCCATTCTGAAAGGTATATATCTTTTTGCCTCAAAACTGACTGCGCTTTCCCATTCCTGCTTTGGAATCTTTGGCATCTGAAAATATCTGACCATCACCTCTTCAGCTGGCAAAGCAGTCAATGCCTCCCCTGGTCTTATCTTGTTCTCTCTCAATGTCTTATTTATTGCATTTAAGATAGACTCCTCTTTAGTCCTCATCGCAATGGGCTCTTCTTTAGGGAAAATCGGGGTCTGGGCGAATTTTATAAGTTTTGGTCCTTTTATAGTGTGCAACATGACTAATAGATCTACTGTCTCTCTGGCTATAAATAAAGCAACTACCTTTTTTGGAATAAGACTAGATAGTAGTTTTTTCATTTTCTTCTGTTGCCTCTACAAGTTGAGACCGAAGCCACTTATCCACCTCTTTTTTATCAAAGCGCCAGACATGGCCTACCTTAATACCCGATAATTTCTTTTGATGCAGCCAGTTGTAGATTGTCTGTTTTTCAAGTTTTAGGTATTTGGCCAATTCGTTAGTATCCATTAACCTTGTCATTTATACGCCTCCATAATTAATTTACTTTTAATTAGGTGTTTATAAATATACCATAAAGAATTTACTTTGTCAAGGGTAGCAAAAAAGTAGGCCAGGTTTAAACCTGGCCTACTTTTTTAACTCCTTTAAATACAAATACTTACATTAAAAATATTTAATATTCTGCCTTAGCTCTAATTGTATAAAAACCCCCTGATGGTTCTGAAACAGTAATATTGACATATTTACCGGACTCAATTTCTTTTAATTCCCCTCTATACGAAGAATCTCTTCTGAGCTCATAGAAAGCGTGCCAGATCCCTGCCTCTGCCAGATAAAAGGCCTTGATTCGTTCTGCTTGTTTCTTAGTTGTATATGTATAATTATAGGCTAAAATCAAAATTACAGCTCCTCCAATTGATAATAAGAAAAGCAAAGCAATTACAATAAAAAGCGCAACTCCATTATTTTTTGTAACTCCTTTATTTTGCATAGGTTATGTTATTTTTCATCCAGTTTAGGTATCTCTTTTCAATATATTTAACAGGAAGGCCTATCATTTCTGGGACTTCATAGCTATGCAATTCCTTAACTCTTTCAAAAACAATGGGTTGCAATTTTTTTGTTGTTTTAATCAATAAAAGCGCTTCGTTTATATTTTCAATCTTTCTATTCCACCAGAATATAGAATTAATATTTGGGATTATATTAATACAAGCAGCAAGTCTTTGGGAAACCAAAGTAAGGCCAATCTTTCTTGCCTCCTTTTGGTCTTTAGCAGTCACAAAAATTATTATCATTCTGTTATGTTATTTAAAAACTCTTCTTAGCCTATCTTTTAAGGCACAGATGATCACAGATGAAAAGATACAAGATGATCACAGATGAAAAGAATATCAGTTTTTTATTCCAAAGAAAGTTTAAGTCTCCTCCAACAGCTATCTGTGATCATCTGTTTCTTCTAATCTGTGACCATCTGTGCTATAAAAAACTAAGTTTTTAAATTGGTTAAATCTGTTACTGCAATTCGCCTATCAATTCTTCAACAGAATCTAAAATAAGCTCCCACCTATCCTGGCTATGGATTGTATATTTCTGTTTGCGTTTCCAACCGGTGTCAGTCTTCTGCCAGAGATAGAGGCAGAGCCTCTTAACCCCCCAGGACTCAAGCAGTACTACTGCTGACCACCAGCCAAATCCCTTGCTTATTGTTCGATAATCTAAGACCTTTAAGGGTGGGCCAATTGGAACCTTTTCTTCAGTAATTTGTCTTTCAGGCATATCTAACCTCCTTCGGCAAGGTTCAAACTTTTGTTCAACCTTTTTGTTCAACCTTTTGTTCAACCTACGCAGTTGACAAGCTTGTCAACTGCGTAGGTTGAATTGGGATACTCCACGAAATCAAGTCTATCGCCTCAGCGCAACCCTGTAATCCTGCCCTTCTTCCGTCACTATGACATGGCCTTCCCTGGCTAGCCAGCCTAAACTCATTAGGATTATATCCCGCTTTTTATCAAGGCCTGTGACCAAGTTTGAAAGCGTTGTCTCACCATGCTCATCCAAAAAATGCCATATCTCTCCAGCCACTATGCCCAATTCGGTAATCATCTGGTTGCCTCCTATAATAATGTAACAAGGCCATTTAAAGCACAGATAATCACAGATTTAAAGATACAGATGATCACAGACGTCGTTGCGAGGAGCGAAGCGACGAAGCAATCACAACTTTTGAGATTGCTTCGCTCACGGAGCCTGCCCCGAGCCTATCTTGAGATTGCTTCGGCACTTCGTGCCTCGCAATGACAGACGAGGGATTCGCTCGCAACAGCGTCTGTGATCATCTGTGCATTATTTTCCTTGTTCCCGCTTATTGAAGCTCTTACATCTAGGACATTCAGAAATTATTTTATGAATACTATCTACATAGATATAAGAACAGATACCACACTCCCAGATATATTGCATTCCTTTCTTTAGAGAACTTCTTAATGCCTCATCTTTCTCTTTAAAAAGCCAGAGCCATAAAAGGATTATTGTTGTGAAAATCAGATATAGACTTATTGCAGATTGAAACTCAATTCTGACCATTAAAATCGTATCGCTATAACCCCTTCATCTAGTCCACTTGATCTTTCGCTCGGGAGAGGTATGAATTTTAAGCCTTTAACATAATTATATGCAATCTCATCTATCATTGCAGAACCGCTGGAAATAACCTTCTCTACATTCAGGACTTCGCCATTGTAGGAAATAAAGAAACGTAGCCTGACTTCATACTGCATTTCCTCAGCAGACAGCAGTCTTGCATATGTAGGTAATAGCGGTTTATATAAAAGTTCCCTCTTCTTCGCCTCGCCTTCAACTATTGCGAGCTGTGGCGTCTTTGGTATTTCGTCTGAATCATTTAAGGAATGGCCTTTTGAAGGAACCTTTTTAAACTCAACAAATCTCTTTCCGTATATTACATCATCCTCTCTTTCGAAATCTATTGGCTTCGAATCTACCTGGGGTCTTGAAAGATTAATCTCAACAAAGCCACCTGATTTTGTATCCATATCAAAGTTCTTTTTAAAACCTTGATTCTCTGGCGAAACCCCGCTCAATACCGCGCCTAAATAAGAGACCAAGATGCGTCCATAAGACTTAAAACCGGGGGTGATAAAGATTGGCGTAATTGCACAAAAGAAGAAAAGGTGCCAGATGGCCGATATCAATATTGCTAAATTTAAGGCCCTGTCCCTAAAAAACATATATAACATAACGCTCTATATCAAAAATCAAATATCAAAATGACAGTTTCGTTTAGCTCGTTAAGTCCGTTTTGCTCGTTTAACGAAAATAACGAGCTTAACGAAATTAACGAACTATGTAATTTTAATTTTTGATATTTGGATTAATACTACTGCATCTCCTGATTCGTCGCAATATTTATCTGCGATATACCTGAGCCCCTGCAGAGGTCCCAGATATTTACCACCTGGCCTAACGGAACACTCCTGTCTGCCTTTATCAAAATTGGCTTATTTTGCCTTGAAACAGTCTTTAGCTCCTCTTTCAATTCTGAAATGGAGACAATTTTTTCATTAAAATAAATCTGATTTGACTTTGTGATTGATATAATAGTTGACTTTTCTTGAATAACTTCACTTGTTACTGCCTTTGGCAGGTTTATCTTGATGCCTGGCTGGAATATAAAACTTGAGGTCAAAAGGAAGAATATAAGAAGGAGGAATACACAATCAATCAAAGGTGCAATCTCTATCTGCGCCCTATCTGTTTGGATATGACGTTTAAATCTCACTTGTCCTCTCTGATAAGATATTGCTAAGTTCCGTAGCGCTTCTCTCCATCTCAAGCACAAACTCATCTACCCTATTCACTAAATAATTATACGCTACAATAGTTGGAATTGCAACTATAAGACCTGCTACAGTAGTCAGCAATGCCTCCCAGATGCCACCTGCCAGGTCCCCCGGCGTTACAGGATTGAAAGAATTTGCCTTCTCTTGAACAACCTGAAATGCCCTGACCATACCTGTAACAGTCCCCAGAAGACCTAACAGAGGCGCTATGTGTGAAATCGTGGCCAATAGGCCAAGGTGACGCTCCAGCCTGGGAATCTCTTGATGTCCAGCATCCTCTATTGCCTCTCTTATCTCCTGTCTGGACCTATCATGCTTTAAGATACCCGCCTTAACTATATGCGCTATCGGGCCTGGGGTCTTATCACACATCTGTATACCTTCAGCAATCCTGTTGCGTCTGATAGTCACCTCAATATTGTTCATAAATTCTTTTGTATCTATCTTCGCCCTATACAGGTGATATAACCTTTCTATGACAATAGCAAAGGCTAAAATAGAACATAGAATTATCGGATACATCACCGGCCCACCTTTTTGAATTATGTCAAACATGTTTACCTCCCTATCTTCTTTTTAATCTCCTCAATCTTATCTTCTGCAAAACGTGCCTTTTCAGGATCCATCGACGTTACCTTCTCATACGCCTTCAAGGCCTCATCCCACCTCTTTAAGACCTCGAGTAATTTGGCCAATCTTATCTGTGAATCAAGCGCTAAGGTTTTAGACTCTGGGTAGAAATATACTACCTTTAGATATTCGTTTATTGCATCTTCCGTTTTCCCCAGCCTTTCATAAATCTTGGCAACAGTAAACTGCACGCCTGCATAGAATTCACTCTTTTCAGTTCCAAGGGAGTTTTTGTAAGAATCTATTGCCTCGACTAATTTTCCTTCTTTTAATAGAATATCCCCGAGGAGCTTACTTGCCAACCTAAAATATCCTGATTCAGGAAAGCCAGATATAATTGCTTCGAGCTGGGCCTTTGCTTTAGGAAACTCTTTATCTTCCATAAAGACCTCAGCCATCTTTATCCTTGCCATTGGTATGAGTTCACTGTCAGGGAAATTTGATATAAATCTTTCAAACTCAGCAAGAGATTGTTTTGTCTTTTCTTCTTCGTAAAAAGAGAGGGCTTTCCAATAAGCCGCATCATCAGAAAATTTTCCGGTCTTTGGCTTCCCTATAAGTCTATCAAAATATTCCCGGGCCTTGCTTAACTTTCTTTTATTGAAATAATATTGACCAAAC
>JBBIOC010000066.1:0-7588 GCA_037443585.1 Candidatus Omnitrophota bacterium | reverse complement strand
AACCGAAGAAGAGAGAAAACGAGCCGAAAAAGAAAAGAAAAAATTAGAGAAAAAGTAAGACATTTTGAAAGATTACCTTTTCAAAATCCAGAAATTGGAAGACTTATTTGTGGATTATTGTACCTATGTGAAGGCGGAAAATATCCTTTCAGCAGGCATCTTACATTTGGTAACTCTGATCCCGGTATAATAAAATTATTTATTAGATTATTAAGGGAACATTACAACATTGATGAGAATAAAATACGTTGTAGAATTATGCACAGATGGGATCAAAATGGAGAGGAATTAAAAAATTTTTGGAGAAGGGTTACTCAAATTCCTATTAATCGATTTTATAAAAGTTATGCTGATAAAAGGACGCGAAATAGTGTAACAAAGAAAAGGGATTATAAAGGAATTTGTGCCATTTACTATTTTGATACCAGTCTTCAGTTTGAATTGCAATCAATAGGCGAGGCAGTTATAAATGGTGGAGCTGGAGGGATTTGAACCCTCGACCTCTTCCATGCCGAGGAAGCGCGCTCCCAACTGCGCTACAGCCCCAGGATTTTTAAAGAAAACCATTTAAATCTTACCATCTTGCCTTTACCCTTGTCAATATGATTTAATGTGATATAATTTAATACAATATGGTTGAGATTGAGATAATTCAAGGGGATATAACGAAGATAGAAGCGGATGCGATTGTGAATGCTGCGAATAGCCGCCTCATCATGGGCGGGGGTGTGGCAGGGGCTATCAGGCGCGCAGGCGGAGATGAGATAAACGAGGAGGCGATTAAGAAAGGGCCTATCCCTATCGGCGAGGCAGCAGTGACTGGCGCAGGAAGGCTTAAGGCTAAATATGTAATACACGGGGCAGTTATGGGCCTGGATTTTTATACAGATGCTGATAAGATAAAAGCCGCAACAGAGAATTCCTTAAAAAGGGCAGAGGAGCTGAAATTAAAGAGTATTGCCTTTCCTGCCTTTGGCACAGGCGTAGGCGGTTTTCCAGTAGATGAGTGCGCTAAGATAATGCTGGATGTGGCTAAAGATTTTAAGTATAAGTCGCTTGCAAAGATTATCTTTGTGCTCTTTGATAAGAAGGCTTATGAGACGTTTGTAGATGAACTTGATAAGGATAAAAATTGAGGTTAGGAGTTCATGTATCTATCAGCGGTAAGATTTACGAGGCGGTTGAGAGGGCGAGAGGACTTGGCTGCGAGACAATGCAGATATTCAGCCGAAATCCAAGGGGATGGCAGGCTTCAAAACTCAATGAAGTAGATGCAGATGAATTTAAAAGAAGAAGAAAAATCTTTGGGATATGGCCCATTACAGTTCATCTACCCTATTTAGTAAATTTAGCTTCACCAAAAAAGGAGCTTTATAGGAGGTCAATACAGGCATTTATTGAGGATATAAAACGCGCTGAAATATTAGGCGCTGAGTATTTTGTTACGCATTTAGGAAGTCATAGAGGAAGTGGTGAGCTTTCAGGAATAAAGAGGTTTTCGCAAGCATTAAATATTATTATTGAAGAGACAAATCCTAAGATTAAGATTTTACTTGAGAATACAGCAGGTGCAGGCGATTCGCTCGGTTATAATTTTAGACAGATTAGGGATATTATTGCAAGGGTAAAGACAAAGGAGCTTTTGGGCCTTTGCTTTGATACCTGCCATGCATTTGCTGCGGGTTATAATATAGCAGAAAAAGAAGGTCTGAATAAAACAATTCAGGAGATAGAAAAATTTTTAGGAAAAGAGAGCCTTTGGATTATTCATTTAAATGATTCAAAATCTTCTCTTGGCTCAAGGGTTGACAGGCACCAGCATATTGGAAAAGGAAAGATTGGGAAGAAGGGTTTTAGAAATATCCTAACTCATACAAAATTAAAAGATTCTATATTTATACTTGAGACTCCTAAGGATAGCCCGGGCGCAGATAAGCGAAATATGACATTAGTGAGAAGACTTGCAGATTTCCATACTTGTAGAATATTTCAACCTACGCGGTTGACAGAATTGTCAACCGCGTAGGTTGAATATGGTAAAGATGGCACAAGAAGTAGAAGTCTACCCTTTTAAAGATATAGAACCAAAGTGGCAGAGATACTGGGAAGAGATTGGGCTGTTTAGGATGGACCCGAGCTCCCCAAAGCCTAAGTATTACTGCCTGATGATGTTTCCATATCCTTCTTCAGCACTACACGTTGGCCATGGAAGAAATTATATTATAGGCGATGTGGTTGCAAGGTATAAGATAATGAAGGGCTTTAATGTGCTTGCGCCAATGGGCTGGGATGCATTTGGCCTCCCCGCGGAGAATGCAGCTATTAAAGGCGGGCTCCATCCAAAGGTCTCCACATTGCAAAATATAAATACAATGAAGAGGCAGCTCCGCTCCTGGGGCGTGGGTTATGACTGGGATAGGGAGGCTACTTCTTGCCTCCCTGATTATTATAAATGGACTCAATGGCTCTTTTTACAGCTCTATAAAAAAGGCCTTGCATATAAGAAGAGGGCTGCGGTCAATTGGTGCCCTTCCTGCCAGACTGTCCTTGCGAATGAGCAAGTCATAGCAGGCTGTTGCGAGCGCTGTGATACACAAGTTACACAAAAGGATTTAGAGCAGTGGTTCTTTAAGATTACAGATTATGCAGAGAGGCTTTTGGACGATTTGAAAATCTTAAAAGACTGGCCTGAGAGGGTCAAGATTATGCAGACCAACTGGATTGGCAGGAGCGAAGGTGTTGAGATAGATTTTCCTGTTGATGGCAGCGATTTGAAACTCACCTGTTTTACAACGAGGGTGGATACTATTTATGGGGCTACCTACATCGTGCTTGCGCCAGAGCACCCCTATGTAGAGGAGTTGATTAAGGATTCAGAAGATAGAGAAAATATTTTGAAATTTATTGATGAAGCGAGAAATGAAAGCCTGATTGAACGCGCCTCTGCGACAGTTGAAAAGAAGGGTATGTTTACAGGCAGGTTTGTCATAAATCCTGTAAATGGCAGAAGGATTCCACTCTGGATTGCCAATTATGTTTTGATGGAATACGGGACAGGCGCTGTTATGGCTGTTCCAGCGCATGACCAGAGGGATTTTGAGTTTGCAAAAAAATATGGATTGGATATAGTTGTAGTAATTGACAATCCAAAAGGACATCTTGAAGCCTCAAAGATGCAGCAGGCTTATATTGAAGAAGGTATTATGATAAATTCTCATCATTTTGATGGGCTGCCCAGTCAGGTGGCAATTAATAAAATCGCAGATTTTATGGAAGAAAAAGATATTGGCCGAAGGGCTGTGCATTATAAACTGCGTGACTGGCTTATCTCAAGGCAGAGATATTGGGGTGCGCCTATCCCAATAATATATTGTAAAAACTGTGGAACCCTGCCAGTGCCAGAAGAGGATTTACCTGTATTTCTGCCTGAGAACGTTCGGTTTAAACCAACTGGCGATTCTCCGCTTAAGGATGTAAAAGAGTTTGTAAATATAAGATGCTATAAGTGCAAAGGCCCTGCCAAGCGCGAGATTGATACAATGGATACATTTGTAGATTCCAGCTGGTATTTTTTGAGATACCTTTCGCCAAAGGAAGAAAAGAGGCCGTTTGATACTGGATTGGTAAATAAATGGCTGCCAGTAGACCAGTATATAGGCGGCATTGAACATGCGATTTTGCATCTAATGTATTCAAGGTTTATTGTCAAGGTGCTCTTTGACCTCGGCTGTGTTAATTTTAAAGAGCCATTTGAGCGGCTCTTTACTCAGGGTATGATTATCAAAGATGGGGCAAAGATGTCAAAGTCTAAAGGGAATGTAGTCAGCCCTGATAAATTGATTGAGAGATTCGGCGCTGATACTGTCAGATTTTATACGCTCTTTATTGGGCCGCCTGAGAAGGATGCAGAATGGAGCGACAGGGGCGTGGAGGGCGCATGGAGATTTTTGAATAGGGTGTGGAGGCTTGCGGAGCAGTTTGTAGAATATAAAGACCACAGACCACACCTTGGTGCCGAGCACCCAGATATCAGGCACCTCGGTGCGAGGCAGACTACAGACCACAGACCAAAAGATATACTTCGTTTAAGGCAAAAGACACACCTTACGATAAAAAATGTTACCGAGGATATGGAGGGGGAGTTTCATTTTAATACTGCTTTGAGTTCCATAATGGAATTGGTAAATGAGATTTATGATTATGTAGGCTCCCAGCTCCCAGCTCCCAGCTCCCAGCTAAAGGAGGCTATTGAAACTGTAATAATCCTCCTTGCCCCGTTTGTCCCGCATATCAGTGAAGAGTTATGGGAGAGGCTTGGAAACAAAGGCAGTATATTCAAACTGAGCTGGCCTGAGTATGACCCACAGGCACTCATTCAGGAGATTAATTTAGTAGTCCAGATAAATGGGAAGGTGCGGTCAAAGGTTGAGGTTGATTCTGATTCGTCTGATGAAAAAATAAGAGAGGCAGTCTTGTCAGATGCTGTGGTTAAGAAGTGGACAGAGAATAAATCTCCAAAAAATATAATAATAGTTCCTAAGAGGCTTGTAAATGTGGTCGTTTAGGGTCTTGCCCTCAAGCACTAAATTTTTTCGCCGTGCGCTTCAGTTTACGGCTCGCTCATTCTTAGATACTCTACCACACTCACTTCGTTCGCTCCAAGGGTGCCTTCATCCATTCGCTCGCCGTAATTCTTCGCGCACCGAAGCTCTATATATACAGTTATGCCGAAAAAATTTTAATGTGCTTTCGGGCAAGACCCTAATATTTACCTGTTTTATTTTCTTTGGTTATTTATTTTATCCGAAACCTGTCTTTGCAGACCTAATCTTTTTTAAAAACGGCAACAGGGTTGAAGGTATTATTACAAAGGAGAATGAGTCTTCAGTTGAATTTGAGATAAATCTGGATGCAAAGATTACACTTTCGAAAAGGGATATTGAGAAGGTCGAAAGGCAGAGCGAGGAAGAAAATAGACAGATTAGAGAGCGCTGGGTAAGAGAGAGGCAGCGCAGAGAAGGTGCTGAGATTGTTAAACGTAGTTTTGAAGAAGAGCAGCTTGCAAAGGGGCTTGTAAAATACAGGGATGAATGGGTTACGCCAGAAGAGATGGAGAGGCTCCAAACCCAAGGCCTGGTCAGAGAGCTAAGTAAAGAGATTAGCGATAGAAAATTTTCAGCAAACGAGGGTGAAAGAAGCAGGTCAGAATATGCAAAGACCCTTTTAAAAAGAGGTGATTGGCGCATAAGAGAGACTAAGAATTTCTCAGTATTCTATAAAGACCTCTCGCAGGCAAAACTTGTAAGCGATAAGGCTGAATATTATTTTGAAAAGATTGCGTATGACTTAAATTATGAAAGAGAAATTAAAACGGATAGGAAGTGTGAGGTGTATATTGTTGAGACCAAAGAGGCCTGGGAGGAATTTTTAAAAAAGGTTGGGCTGAACCCTGCTTTGATAGGCGGGTTTGTTTCAAACTATAAGGAACGTGAAATCTTTTTATGTGGAAGCTCCCCAGAATATTTAGTAGTTGCATTTCCTCACGAATTGACCCACCTTATATTCAGGGAATTTGCCGGAGGCAAAGAAATCCCCCTCTGGCTCAATGAAGGCCTTGCAAACTATGAAGGGGCAATAATGAGTTTTTCAAATGAGCTGCTCGAAGACAGGATAAGAGAGGGCAAACATATCCTGATTGGAGAGCTCACAAGATTTGCAGGATATCCAGAAGGAAAGGAATTGATGGGCCTATTCTATGCTGAGTCAGAGAAGGTGGTAGAGTTTTTAATTACCCAGCATGGTCGTGCGAATTTCGGAAAGTTCTGCGAATTGATATTAAAGGATAAATCCTTTAAAGAGGCGCTCATTAATGTCTATAGCAGTGAGTATGCCTCGCTTGATGAATTTAATAGGGCATGGGTGGAGTATATAATAAAATAGCAGTTATATCATCTGCATCGTAGAGGATATTTCAATATTACCCTCTCCCCGAAGGGGAGAGGATTAAGTAAGAGAAGCAAGAGTAGATATATCTAAAGAGTGAGGATTAAAAAAGGAGTAATTTTTATTATTTTATTAGCTCTGGTTCTTGCAGGCTGTTCAGATATTAGGGTTCCGACCTTTAGATATGCAACCACGCACCCCTGGGATACAAAGACACCTTTGCGGATGGGCCTGACCAAACAGGCGATTATAAAGAAATGGGGGGAGCCTGATGAGGTGATACCCAATGGATGGGATGAGGCAGGCCTTAAAAAAGAGAAATGGATATATAGGGCATGGTTTCCAAATTTCCCTATTGATTACAGATATCTCTCAAAGTCAAAGTGTCTGTTTTTTGTAGGGGATAGCCTAATAGATTTGAAGGATTTGGATGAGGTTAAAAAAGAAGAAGCAAAATAATCTGTTAATTTGCGCTCTTATACTATTTTTCATCGTAAGCCCTCTTTATGCTGCGGATGATGAGTTTATTTCTTACCTAAATGAAATTGGCCAGATAACAACAGAGGTGCAAATTATAATAAGAAATGTTGGTATGAATCCCCAGATGTTAGATTCGGGGATCAGTCAATTAGATACAGATATACAAAAGTTTAATAATTTAAAACCTCCTAAAGAATTAGAGAGGTATCACAAATTAATGCTTTCAGGGCTCAGGAGATTCAAGAATGCCCTGGGGGCTGTTTCAAAAAAGGATGCTAAATCTTCCAGAAGGGAAGCTAAAAGAGGCGCGCTATTATTTAAAAAGGCTGCAGCGGGCTTTAGGAAGATAGCGCAAGATAAAGGGCTAATTCAAATGAAGCCATAACTTACGGAGGCCTAACAGGCCGACGTAAGTTATATGGCTGAATTTGACCCTTGACATTTTTTCTGAAATTTTCTTATCAAAAATGTCAAGGGTTTAATTCGCACTTATCACTTACGACGACCCGAAGGTCGTCGTAAGTGTTGTGCTCATTAAAAAAGATGAGACAGCTAAGTAAGACAATTTTCTTAAATATTCTATTTCTGCTCTTTGCCTTTGAAGTCCTTGCAAAGGACGAGAGGGAATTGAGACAGGTTCCAACACCCCCGCCTCCGCAGCCGCCCCAGACACAAAATAGGCCAATATTACCACCCCAGGTTCCAACCCCTCCTCCAACTGTCTCTCCCACGCCTTCACCGCACATTGCAACACCGCCAACGGATGCAACGCTGATGATGAGGCAGACAGCCATTCCACAACAACCGCAGATAGGACTCCCTACAATGCAGGAGGTGCCGCCAGTCCCAATTATAGGAAATACAATCGGCAAAGTACTTTCAATTGGCAATGATGAAGAAGGCATCCCTTTTATTGAAGTAGATGATAGCCTTTTTGGAACCACATATAAGGTTAAGATAAAACCAGGTAGGACCGGGATGGTGAAGGCAAACAGGATTATAAATTTAAGTGAAATAACAATTGGCGATACTGTAAATGCATTGTATACTGAAGAAGGCGAAGAGAAGGTTGCCACATTTATATCAGTTTTGACCCCGGAAGAGATAGAGTTGATGGAGCAGATACCTTCAGAGACAATTGCTAAGCCTGAGGAATTAGAAAAGC
>JBBIOC010000065.1:0-7850 GCA_037443585.1 Candidatus Omnitrophota bacterium | reverse complement strand
AGTATTTTAACTGTTTTGAGTTTGACGAAAAGAGAATGTTGGAAGTTCTTAAAGAGCTTAATTACTTTCAGCCTGAGATAATCATAGGATATGCTAATTCCTTATATAATTTTTCTAAATTTATAAATCAAAATGGAGAATTAAAATTTAGGCCAAGGGCGGTTATTTGTGCAGCAGAAAAATCGTATGGATTTCAAAGAGAAGAGATAGGGAATGTTTTCGGATGTGAGGTATTTGATACATATGGCTGTAGGGAGTTTATGCTTATTGCTTCTGAATGCGAAAGACACAAAGGGCTGCATATAAATGTAGAGAATTTTTTTGTAGAGGTGATTAAAGAAGATGGTACTCCTGCAAAGCCGGGGGAAATGGGCGAGCTAGTTATAACAGATTTACATAATTATGGTATGCCGTTTATTCGCTATAAAATCGGGGATATGGCTATTGCTTCTGATAGAATATGTCCTTGTGGAAGGGGATTGCCTATATTAGAGGATGTAATCGGCAGGTATTTGGATATAATCAGGACCCGTGAAGGCAGATTTGTTTCAGGCGTATTTTTCCCACATTTGATGAAGGAATTTAAAGAAGTAAAGCAATTCCAGGTGATACAGGAAAGATTAGACTATCTTGTCCTAAAGATTGTCAAAAACGGCTCTTTTGAGGATGGAAGATTGAAATTTTTACAGGATGAATTACGAAAGGTTTTGGGCCAGCGGATGAACATTGATATCCAGTTTGTGAAGGAAATCCCTTTGACTAGGACGGGGAAGTTCAGGGTAACAGTATCGAAAATTTAATATCCATAAACAATTTTGCCAGTTTCTTTTATTGTCCCGAGGAAATCAAAATGAGAGGCTTTTTCGTATTCTTCAGGAGTGTAGCCAAATGTTTCTATGTCTATAGGGTCTTTATATTTAATCTGGTGAGCGCAGTCAAGAAGCAATTTAATCCGTTCAATTTCATTCATATCTTTAAATTTAGGAGATATCACAGCAATATCAATATCGCTGTATTCCTTAGGAGTTCCATTGGCATAGGAGCCGAAGAGAATAATTTTTTTGACAGGGATTCTGCTCCTGGTTTCTTTTATAAACTGGGCAAGTATTTTTTTAAACCCATTTTTTTTACGAACCATTTTATAGTCTCCTGTGTTGCCTTGAGCGTTTTTTTAGCAGAAGGGCGATTATAAATCTTGGGGTCGAAACGTTGAGGTTTATATCGAGCGACAATATAATGAGGATTGATATCCCTCAGATTCTCATAAAGATAAACTGGAAGCTGGATATCAACTCTCTTTGATAAGCTAATAAGGTCATGTATAAAAGGAGGTTGGTTATTAGTTTGAATTATAATAATAGCTTTGAGCAGTTCTTCAAGAGATTGTTGACACATAAACATAGTATAGTTGTAGCGCCGGACAGTAAACATTGCCTTGGCTGTATTAAAATCATCTATGCACGATTGTAGCCAGAATTTTACAGAATCTTCTTGAGTCATTATTATTTCCTTAGAGATAAATTTAACATATCTTATAGGAACCGTCAAGTATTTATATTTATGAATAAAAAGAGAGAAAATAGTTAAGATGAAGATAATTTTATTACAACCACCAAGCCCGCCTTATATGAATGTCAAGCGGGACTATGCAGGTGGCATGGGCGTGGCTGACCCGTCCATTAGATCTACGTATGGACACGATAAAGAATATATTATCCTGCCATATATGTCGCTGCTCTATTCTGCAGCTATTCTTGAGAAGGAAGGTTATGAGGTTAGTTTTGTGGATGGCCAGACTGAAAACTTAAACGAAGGGCAAGTTTTAGAACAAGTTAAAAAAATAGGGCCAGAGGTTTTGATAAGCGTTGTGAATCTACCATCAATTTATGAGGACCTGAATTTGTTGAAAATTATAAAAGAGAGTTTTTCTGTGTTAAAGGTTGTTGCGATAGGGACAGTAACTATTCCGTTATATAAGTTAATTGCAGAGTCAGGGGCTGTAGATGTTATTATCCGGGGAGATGCTGAAGCAATATTACCAGATTTGTTCAAATATGAAGATAAATTTGAGATTCAAGATGGAGTATTGACCAATAAATATTTTGGCCGGATAAAAGACCTGGATGAATATCCGGACCTCCCTTATCATTTAGTTCCAATAGACGATTACTGGTATCATGTGTTTGGGAAAGGCGTGAAATATGCGCCTGTTTTTTCTTCAAGGGGTTGTTCATATAGATGTTATTACTGTCCGTATCCGATGGGGTTTGGGGATAAGATAGTATATAGGAACCCTGTAAAGGTTGTGGATGAAATAGAGAACCTGCAGAAAAAACATGGCATCAAAGCCGTGCTTTTCCGCGACCAGGTCTTTACAATGGATTGGGCAAGGACTGAGAAGATATGCGATGAACTCATAAAGAGAAATTTAAAGATAGAATGGGTTATAGAGACAAGGCTTGATAGGGTAAATGAAAAATTGCTGAGGAAAATGAAACAGGCAGGTTGCAAGAGGATTCATTATGGACTCGAGAGCGGCGACCCTAAGCTTTTTTCGCGCGTGGGCAAGGACCAGGCTGAGGGAAGAATGGAGAAACTTATCAGAAATTTTTCTCTGACTGAGAAAATGAACATTGGCGCTCATATGTTTATATTGATAGGGCTCTTAGGCGAAAATTGGCAGACTATTCATAATACTATAAAGGCTATAAAGCGAATCAAGCCATTAACAATACAAGTAGCGATAGTTACACCTTATCCTGGCACAGGGCTATTTAATGAAGCTAAACAAAAGGGGCTACTTTTGAATGAAAACTGGTCTCAGTATACAGGTTTTAAACCAGTATTGAGGACTGAGGAACTTTCAGGCGAAGAGCTTTTAAAGGCAAGAAACTTGATAATCAGTGAACACAAAAAAGCAGTTTTTTGGAAGAGAAAAATTCATAAGGCGAGGCTTTTCATGAGGTATATCAAGGATGGTTCAATATATGGTCGAATACTTCTAAAGATGAAATTTTCTAAAAGAGCCAAGTCTATTCTATGCAAGATTTTATTTAGAACACAGCTTATTTATGTTTACAGAGCTTTGGTTAATAAAAAGTTAGGAAATCCGGTCAGGATTCTGTCTATGCATAGGGTTATAGATGGAGATGAATTTAAAAAGAGGATTTTTTATCTCAAGAGACATTATAATTTTATCAGTCTTTATGATTACATTGGATACTTAAAGAATGGCAACTCTTTAAGCAAGAATTCAGTAGTTTTGACCTTTGACGATGGTTTTAAGGATATATTTACTAGCGCCTATCCTTGCTTAAAGGAAGAAGGGGTCCCATTTTCTATATTTGTAACAACTGGTTTTATTGGCCAGAACGGCGTAATGCTGAGCTGGGACGAGATAGATAAGATGTCCAAAGACTCTTTTGTTTCTTGGGGTGTTCATTCGGTGAACCATAGAGTGCTTACAGAGCTTTCATTGGATGAAGCAGAAAGAGAAATTGTGGATTCGAAAAGAGAGCTGGAAAAAAGATTATCGCGTCAGATAGATATATTTTGTTATCCAGACGGAAAATACGACGAGAGTATTAAAAAAATATTAGTTAAGAATGGCTTTATAGCAAGCTGTGCAACAGGCCGTAAACTAAATTATGGCCAGGTTGACATCTTTGGTCTGAAGCGCATACCGTTTGACAGTGAGCCAATCGAGAGATTTGCCTTAAGGGTTGCTGGAAGAACATAATTATGAACATATTACACTTAGTTCAAAGCTTTGATATTAGCGGCAGAAGCAAGGTCATTTATGATTTGAGCTATTCTTTAGAAAAGGATGGGTTCAGATTTTTAGTCGCTTCATTAACTTCTAATGTTAGATATGCTTTTTGTCAGAATGGGCTAAGATGTGTAAATTTAGATAAAAAGGAAGGGTTTGATATATCGGTAATATGGAAGCTTATTCGTATTATTAAAGATGAGAAGATTTCACTTATACATACTCATGGGAAAGGCGCTTTGCTTTATGGAGTCTTTGCAAAAAAATTAAGTAGAGTAAAAGGCCTTGTTCATACTGTCCATCGCGCAGATGGGGACCTGCTTAGTGAGAATAGATTAGTGAAGCAGTTAATAGCAAGTTTTGTAGATAAGGTAATAGCAGTTTCTGACTCAGCACGTTTAAAGTTTACAGAGACACATAACTTTCCATTATCTAAGACAATCACTATTTATAACGGTATAGATATCTCTAAATATGAACGAAATCAGCCTATAGATTCAGGCCTTTGCGAATTGCGTTCTAAAGCCAGGTTAATTATTGGAACAGTTGCCAATCTTTCCTATGATAAGGACTTGGAGACGTTACTTCTGGCTTTTTCTGAAGTTGTAAAAATTTATCCAGACAGCCTGCTTATTGTTGCAGGAGACGGGCCAAAGGCTAATGAGTTAAAGAGATTTGCTGAAAAGCTCGGCGTATCAGAAAAGGTTAAATTTTTAGGATTTAGAAATGATGTGCCTGGGATTTTGCAGATTTTAGATATCTTTGTCCTTTCAACACGGACAGAGGGTTTAGGGATTGCCTTACTTGAAGCAATGGCAGCAAAGGTGCCAGTTGTTGCGAGTGCCGTTGAAGGAGTAAAAGAAGTTGTAGAAGATGGAGTTTCAGGGAAGTTATTTACATACGGCAATCCTCAGGAGTTGAAGGATTCAATTATATCGCTTCTAAAGGATAAAAAACTCTGTGATACCTTTATGGAAAATGGCTACAGGAGGGTAAAAAATAATTTTTCACTTGAGAAGATGAGTGGGGGGTATGAGCGTATTTATTCGCAGTTAATCAGGAAAAAGATAATGCATATAGTTTTGAATTTCGACATTGGCGGCCTTGAAAATTTAGTGTTTGAAATGGCGAGGATGCAGTCTAAAAGAAATGAGGTCATAGTTTGTTCTTTGGAGCCTGAAGTATCCTCCAGAAAAATAGAAGTGGATGGCTTTAAGGTTGTTTATTTAAATAGAAAACCAGGCAGAGACTTTAGGTTATTATTTGAACTGCATAATTTATTGAGGCATGAACGGCCTGATATTGTGCATACGCATAATATTGTGCCGCTTGTATATGGGGCATTGGCGAGATTTTTTATTAAGATACCCGTATTGATAAATACCCGCCATGGACAGGAAGATATGCGAAAACCAGGATTTTTCTGGAATGCGTATGATTTTATCATAACCATATCTCATTCAGCAAAGGATAGGCTCTTAGCTAACAATAAAATAGAGCCAAAGAAAATAAGGGTTATTCATAATGGTATAGATATAAGCCGTTTTAATGGCTTCAAAGAGGCAGGATCGCCTGTGCCTGTAGAGAAAAATGGAAGATTAGTTGTCGGAACAGTTACACGGTTAGACCACTATAAAGATATCCCAAATCTCATATCAGGATTTGAAAAAGTTTTTAATTATTTCGGAGATGCTGAATTGTGGATAATAGGCGATGGCCCTATGAAAAAGGAGCTCGAAGAGTTTGTTTTTTCTAAGGGGCTCGGTGAAAAGGTCATATTCTGGGGATGGCAGAAAGACATAGCTTCCATAGATAAAGAGATGGATGTTTTTGTGCTTCCCTCGGTCACAGAAGGGATTTCCATTGCGCTTTTAGAGGCAATGGCATGTGGACGGCCTATTGTGGCGACGAGGGTGGGGGGAAATCCGGAGATTGTGATAGATGGTGAGACAGGGTTTCTTGTTTCGCCAAAAGAGCCAGATAAAATGGCTGAGGCGATAATTAAGGTCTTGTCGGACAGAGAAATGGCTAAAAAGATGGGCGAGGCAGGAAGAAGAAGGGTGGAGGAGGAATTTAGTTTGGAGAGGATGGTAAGGGAGTACGAGAAGTTGTATAAGGTAACATGAAAATACTAGTTATTACACATATATTTCCAAATCATTTAGAGCCTACAGGAGGGATATTTAATAAATATCAGGTAAGGGCTCTTGCTGAGTACTGTGAAATAAAAGTGATAGCGCCTATTCCATGGTTTCCAGGCTGCGGTCTTTTTTCTAAAAAGGTAGAATTTTCATATGCTGGGAAAGTAATGGCTAAAGAGACAATGGACGGGCTTGAGGTAATGCACCCGTTGTATCTTACCATACCTAAGATTGGAAGGTTTCTGCAGGGAGCCTTTTATTTTTTAAGGATATTACCCCTTATTTTGAAGATGAGAAAGAGATTTAAGTTTGATGCTATTTATTCTACATGGGCCTATCCTGATTCTTTTGCAGCAGCCTTGATTTCTAAAATCCTATCTAAGCCATTAGTTGCTAAGGTGCACGGAAGCGATATAAATGAACTTGGCAATTCTTTTTGCAAGCGTATGATGATACGATTTGCATTGTCAAATGCTGAGAGGATAGTAACTGTGAGCCTGGATTTAAAAAATAAAATATGTCAGATGGGAATAGAAGAGTCGAAAATATCCGCCATATATAACGGTGTCAATAGGGAAGTCTTTAGAATATTGCCTCAATCCGGTTGCAGGAGAGAACTCGGCATAGGGCCTAAAGAAAACATAATACTTTTCGTGGGGAATTTGAAAAAAGTAAAAGGATTGTCTTTTTTAATAGAGGCAGTATCTATCCTTGCCCGAAAAGGAGAGCTTTTACGATTATATATTATAGGGACAGGGCCACTCGAAACTTATTTAAAGACTTTGGTAGAGAAAAAATCTCTTCAAAGACAGATTATTTTTCTGGGAGTAAGAAGTCCTGAAGAGATAGCTATATGGATGAATGCATCAGATATCCTGACTTTAGCGAGTATAAATGAAGGGGTTCCGAATGTAATATTAGAGGCATTATCCTGCGGCAGGCCAGTTGTGGCGACTAAAGCAGGAGGGATTCCTGAGATTGTAAGTTCAAGGGATTACGGCATCTTAACAGAATCCGGAGATGCTAAATCCTTAGCTTCATCTATAGATGAAGCGCTTTCCAGAGACTGGGATAGAGAAAAAATAGCTGAGCGTGGCAAGAGCTTTTCTTGGGATAAGAATACATCTGAATTATATAAGGTAATTTATGATGTCAGTTTTTGCGAGAAAAATATTATTAAAGATATAATTTTACACATATTCCCAAAACAGTTTCTCATAAATAGGGGGCGGCCCTCGTCTAAAAAGGTGGCGTTAACATTTGATGATGGCCCGGATGAAAGATTTACAGGGCCTATTTTGGATATATTAAGGCAATACGATATCAGGGCTACATTTTTTATAGTAGGCTCTAAGGCAGAGAAGCATCCTGAAATTTTAAAAAGGATAACCAGCGAGGGGCATGAAATAGGAAATCATGGTTATTATCATGGGGATGGGAATGGATTTAGATGGAGTAGTATTAATGATGAGATAAATAGGACGCAGTCAATAATTAAAGATGTTACTGGTAAATCATCCGGCTTGTTTCGGGCGCCATACGGAAAACTTAATATTTATTATTTGGGCCTGGCATTAATCAAAGGCTTGACATATGTCCTTTGGAGCGTAGATCCAAAGGACTATCTGGCATGGAACGCCTCTATAATCATGGAGAACCTAGAAAGGTTTCGGATAAGAGGCGGAGATATAATTCTTATGCACGATAGATTGCAATCTACAATTGATGCCTTGCCGAAGGTTATACAGAAGATTAGACATCTTGATCTTGAATTCGGCACTGTAAAGGACATACAATGATTCCAACAGAGCTTAGGTACAGACATGAAATAATTACAGATATCGAGGGACTGGAAAAGCTTAAAAAAGACTGGAATAGACTCCTCCAGCATAGCAGTGCAAACCACCCCTTCTTGACATTTGAATGGATAGATAGCTGGT
>JBBIOC010000064.1:0-7855 GCA_037443585.1 Candidatus Omnitrophota bacterium | reverse complement strand
ATTTTGTTTATCTTTAAATAGAGAAAGGTCAAGGACCTTGATAATAGAGACTCCTGAGGTTTTGTTTTTGTTTAGAGACTTTACAATACCTGAAAGAATTTTAACATTAGAATCGGATAAAAATAAATTAAAACCAATATTAGAAGGGGCCTCAAAAGTATTAAGAGCCACCTTGATATCGGCAGGTGTGGCAGCGTTCTTTGCCAGGGCGTAACTAACACTTTTCCTAAGTACTTCCGTCAATCTGTTGCTCGCTGCATAAACAGCTCTTAGAACTTCAGGATTATCACTTGTGTGAGCAATAGTAAGAATTAAAGTAGGGTCACCGGTTTTTATCAAGCCAATACGAGTCTCTTTAGAAGACTTCGGGTTATTTGCATCCAAGAGCATCTGTACCCATTTTTCAAAGAAATGCCCTCCTCCTAAGGGAATAAAGCTCTGTTCTTCCATAACAACTTCTATTTCTGAAATCTTATCTACCAATAAGGCGTATTGGGTATCTCTATCTGGGGCTTTAAGAATTTTTTCTATCAGCGCCAGCTTCTCTTCTTCTTTGAGACGATCTAGTCCTTCTTGGATAATGTCATTCAGACTTTTGTTTTCTCTTTTAGCCTGAGTTGCAAAATTAGACAAAGCTTCTTCGTCCTTATTTCCAATCCATTCATTTAATTCCTCTATTCTGCTCCACTCAGCTAAATGGTCAAACCTGCTGATTGCTCCCATTTGATGAAGAATTGACTTCACTTCCACAACACGGTGAACCCATTTATTGTAATTACTAATACCATTTGATATTTTATTCATTCCATCCTGTAATAGACTGCGTGTAGTAAGTAGCCTATTACGCGCATCCATGTTTCCTTGGTATACCCATAAACCTATTAATGGGATTCCACCACCATAAGAACTTGAGAAACACACAAGGCTATGTGGATGATTTGAACCTACGTGTTCCATGCTCTCAAGGGCAAATCGCTTTAGAAACATGCCCGGTATTATTTCTATCGGTTTTTGATTAGTGATAAGATCCCGTATCCCTTCTGCTTTAATAACGACTACTCCATCCAGATCTCTACTCTGGTTTCCCTTTGCTCTGTTGTAAATCGCAGAACCATTAATACGATATGAAACAATTTCAACCGGTATATGTGGCCCATACTTCTCATGAACGAATTGCTCTACATTTTGCCTAATCTTATCTAAGGCTCGCGCTATATTTTCAGCCCGTTGTATCACTACCTCTTTATCTTGTTGTGAAAATGTTGTCCAATACCAATTGTCCTTCAATATCTTATCCCATTCTTCTATTGATAAACCTGATACCGGCTTATCTTGTTGTAAATAAGATGGTTGTATAGAAAGACCTAAATTAGACTTTCTATTTGAAGTATACTGTAGTTCCATTAAAGATAAAGCCTTATCCAACATGACAATGTCAGCAACGCCCATTTTTTTTAGCTGTTTTTTATGCTGCATTAAGCTGCCTTCATTATGCCAGGCCAGTATCTGAGACCCGCTTGATTTCCGCATATATTCATTTACATATTCAAACTCCTCCTCACTTTTCTGTCCAAACTGCCCTGGATATTCTCCTGTTGTATAGACCTTAATATATGTTCCTTCTGGATGTGATTCATTTGGTTTGTGATATATCCAGATATTTCCATCTTTATCTACTGAATAAAATATTCCTGGGAACTCTTTTAATAATGAGTCAAGTTCTTCTTTTGCAATTCTTGAAAGGTCTAAAGGAGCTACTTCATCTCTTACATCTAATATTTTTTTATGAAGCTTTGCTGCAAGTAATACGCAGAGATATCTGGGAGAGGTTTCGCTTGGGTCATTAAAATCAAGGGGTTTTCTTAAAGAAGAATTGGGGGGGGTAGTATCAGAATAAGCTGTGTTTGTTATTAAAAAAGATATGACTACTATGATCGATATAAATTTTGTAGTAAAAACTTTTTTAAAGTTTAACATAGCGTGGATAAAAGATAAAAAAAGAAACCTCTTTTTATTATAAGGCTTCCAAATAAATCTCTATTTTTTAAATAGTATCTTGTCTAAGCTTTACTTACATTCCTACAATAAATTATACTTTAATATTAACAAAATTTCAAGTCAATTAGTAACCACTTTAAAATCAATCTGTTATAGAAATATTTTGGCAGGAATCACAAACTCAATATACAGAACACAGACACACAAGCGTGCAAGCTGTCCGGTAAGTCACAAACGGGTATCTATCTTATGCTAATTTTACCTGTTGGCCCCACAACTATAATCTCCTTCGAAAACCCCCTATTATCAGTTATTGTTATTGTGCCGCCTGAACCTTCTATTGAACCTGTGGGTTTAAAGGTTATACGGTCATTCTGAAATGTTACTGGGTCTGTATCATCCTTTCTGCTCAATCTCACTGAACGGGGCAGGCGAAAGGCTTTATCAAATAGGCTGCCAGTCGAATCTTCAATCCAATACTCATTTTTTTCCGTATCAAATACTACAGAAAAATCTCGTCTGAAAGTCACTGCGTTGCTCCTAGCAATACGCAATACACTCGAAATCTCCCTCGCAGAGGCGCGCAGACGCAGCCCCTTGCCAAAACCAGCAACAAAAGGGGTGCTGATACCTAAAAACATCGCAATTATTGCAAGGACTACGAGCATCTCTACTAGCGTGAAACCTCTTTCTTCACCAATTATTAATGTCATCCGTCTCCGTCCCATCGCCTTTTCCGTTCGGCCCCATTGAATACAGGTCATATGAATGGATATTATGAGTCCCTGGTTTTATATACACAAAAGGGTTGCCCCAGGGGTCTATAAATTCTCCTTCTGAATTCAAATCCTCCTCTTTTATCTGCATGTAAGGTCCTGCCCACTCAGGGTCTCCGCTCCCATCCCTTAATGCTAAGACAAGATTCTTATTGCCGCTTTCAGGAAAAGTGCCCAAATCTGTCTCGTATAGACTTATTGCAGTTTCTAAAGAGGCAATCTGTGCCTTTGCCTTTGTAATAGCGCCGCGCTTGCGCGCCTGCTGCGCTCCGCTGACAACCATCCCTGCTAAGATGGAGATGATTGCTATGACAACTAATAGTTCAATAAGCGTAAACCCTTTTCTCTTCATAATTGACCTCCAAGCTCAAAAAAACCAATTCAACCTACGCGGTTGACAAGCTTGTCAACCGCGTAGGTTGAACAAAGGTTAAAGCCTATATATACTCCCTCGTCTCCCTCAGCACCTCCTCAATTGTAGTCACGCCTTCGAGGGCTTTTCTAAATCCATTCTGCCGCAGTGTAGTCATTCCAGATTCGCAAGCCACCTTCCTTATCTTCGAGGCCTGAGCGCGCTCCATTATAAGAGAACGAATCTTATCATCGATAACCAATAGTTCAAAGATACCTATGCGGCCTTTAAAACCTGTGCCATTGCACTGACTACAGCCTTTGCCTCTATAAAGAAATCTTCCTCGAAATTCTTTTTGCAAAAAGTTGAACTCTGTAAAAATTTCAGGCGCAGGGGAATATTCTTCTTTGCAATTCTTGCAGATGACCCTGACAAGCCGCTGCGCAATTACTGCCCTGACTGTTGAGGTAATCAAAAATGGTTCAACTCCCATATCCATAAGCCTCGTCACTGCGCTCGGCGCATCATTGGTGTGAAGTGTGCTCAATACAAGATGACCTGTCAGTGCTGCCTGTATAGAAATCTCAGCAGTCTCCGCATCCCTTATCTCCCCAACCATTATTATATCAGGGTCCTGCCTCAATATATGCCTCAAGGTCTTTGCAAATGTCAGGTCAATCTTTGGATTTATTGCAACCTGAATTATGCCTGGTATATCGTATTCAACCGGGTCCTCTGTTGTAATAATCTTATAGTCAATCTTATTTATCTCTCTGAGGCAGGAATATAAGGTGGTAGTCTTTCCACAACCAGTCGGGCCTGTAGTAAGGATTATGCCATTTGGCCTCTGGGTCAATCTTCGCAATTCTGTCTTAAGACCTTCTTCAAGCCCTAACTGGTCTAAAGAAAGGCTCACAATGCTTCTATCCAGGACCCTCATAACAATTGACTCCCCAAAGACTGTCGGCAATGTAGAAACGCGCAGGTCTATAGTCTTTCCCTCTATATCCAACATAATCCTGCCGTCCTGTGGGAGCCTCGACTCAGCCACATCCAAATTTGCCATAACCTTTATTCGGGAACTGATTGGAAGGTTCAAACCCTTTGGCGGATGTGCAACATCATAACACATCCCATCTATACGATATCTAATCTTATACTCATTTTGAAATGGCTCAAAATGTATATCGCTCGCCTTTTCCCTCACTGCCTGATAGAGTACCATATTCAATAATTTCACAACAGGGGCCTGGCTTGCCATCTCCTTCAGGGTGTCCGCATCCTGCGCCTCTTCAGAAACTTTTTTAAGGCCTGCAACCTTCTGTGCCTCATTGATTACCTCACCCAGAGACTCCTCTCCTTCTCCATAGAACCTCTCAATGGAGCTTCTAATCTTCTCCTCTGGCGCAATTACAAACCTTATGTTCATCCCTGTAATAAATCGCAAGTCATCCATAACCCTCAAATTTCGCGGGTCAGAAAGGGCAACAGTCAAGGTATCCTTTTCTAATCTTACAGGGAATATATTATAGAATTTAGCTGAGGCGCTGGAAATCTTATTGATAGCATTCCTGTCAATACTTAGCTTATCTAAATCAACTGACTCCAAACCTAATTGTCTGGATTCATCAGGCATCCTGTGTAACCCTCATCACTTCCTGCAATGTAGTAAGTCCTGCCTTCACCTTTTCAAAACCATCCTCCCGTAAACTTCTCATTCCCATCTTCTTTGCCTCTTCAAAGATTAGATTGCTGGAAGCGCGTTCAAATATGAGCTCTCGAATTCTATCATTTATAATTAGGAATTCAAAGATTCCTATGCGGCCTTTATATCCAGTATTATTGCATGCCTCACAGCCCCTTCCTTTATTGACCTGAATATCTTCTGGCGGTTTGGATTTTGAAAAGAGTAATGCACTTTCCTCCTCAGTGAGTTTATGAGGCTCACTACATGAAGGACATATAGTCCTGATAAGTCTTTGAGCCAAGGCCCCTAAAAGTGTTGATGCGACTAGATATGGCTTTGCGCCCATATCAATCAGCCTTGTGATTGAAGAGACTGCATCGTTTGTGTGAAGCGTGCTTAGAATGAGGTGACCTGTCAATGCTGCCTGAATAGCTATTGAAGCAGCCTCAAGGTCTCTAATCTCACCGACCATAATTATGTCAGGTGCCTGCCTTAACATAGAGCGAAGCCCGCTGGCAAAGGTAAGACCTATCTGGGGCTTAATTTGAACCTGATTTATGCCATCCAACTGATATTCTACTGGGTCTTCAACTGTAATAATCTTCCGCTCCTTCTGATTTATATGACTTAGCACAGCATATAGCGTGGTCGTCTTACCGCTGCCTGTCGGGCCAGTCACCAGAATCATCCCATTAGGCATCTTTATCAATCTCTCAAACTCTTTACGACTCTCTGGCAAAAATCCTAAATCCTCTAAGTTTAATAAAAAGCCGCTTCTATCGAGGAGCCTCATAACTACACTCTCTCCGTATATCGCCGGCAATGTTGAAACCCTTATATCTAATTCTCTATTAACGAGGCTCGCCTTTATCCTTCCATCCTGCGGTTGTCGTTTTTCAGCAATATCCATATTTGCCATAATCTTTATCCTGCTAATTATTGGTCCTTGAAGCCGTTTTGGAGGGGCAGGAACCTCCTGCAGAACCCCATCTATCCTGTATCTGAGTCTGAGTTTCTCTTCAAGGGGTTCAATATGTATGTCGCTTGCCCGCCTCTTCACTGCCTCTTCTATAATCAAATCCACAAGCCTTATAATGGGTGCATCTATATCTGCAGTACCTTCCTTTATATTCTCAGAGACCTTTAAAAACTCTGGGGCCTTTTCTTTCTTTGTATAAAAACTATTTAAGAGGCCTTCAAGCTCTTCTTTATTTGCCAGCTCAATCTCTAAATCCAGGTCTGTGAATCTTTTTATATTATCTATTGCAATAAAATTGAATGGGTCATCTGTGGCGAGTTGAAGGACATCCATTTCATACTTTATCGGAAAGACCCTGTGCGTAAGTGCAACTTCAGGAGAGAGCTTCGTAACTAAATCCTTATCTACAGAATCCCTTGAAGGCAGTTTGATCGGCAAGATTCCGAGTTGAGGAATAAGGGCCTGGCCCACAGCCTCATTGGAGATATATCCGAGGCGGGATAAAATCTTTCCAAAGCGCTCGCCTGTTTTTAATTGTTCCCTGAGCGCCTCATTTATCTGTCTCTCATTCAACAATCCTATATTCTTCAGAACCTCTATTACAAATTCCTTCTTTCGGTTCATATCTCCTTTAGAATCTGCTTCAATGGCACCTTATTTTTAATAGCGAGTTTCCTGCAGTCTTCATATTCAGGAGTGACGCTCATAATCTCTTTGCCTAGATATCCAATATTTGCCCTTATATTCCCAAATTTTGTCTTTACAATCTTAGTTTTGCGTCTCAATTTAAATCTATCTACCTTGTGCATCCTGATTCCAAATGTGGTAGTTTCTTCAAAGATAATTTTTGCTGCCTCATCTATAATCTCCTTACCTGCTAAAGTTGTTAAAACTATTCCTGGCCTTGACTTCTTCATCTGTACAGGCGTGATATAGGCCTCCAAACAACCTATCTTATAGAGTCTTTCGAATAGCCTTTCAAATACCATTGGACTGGAATCGTCTATATTTGTCTCTAACACATATACTGAGTCCTGTTCCGCTCCATTCCCCAATATGTGTTTGGGATTGGTCTCGCCTATAATTGCCCTCAGGAGATTTGGTTGACTTTTTAAATTCCATTTTCCTGCCCCATAACCAGTTCTTTCAATCCTGAAAGGCGGCGGCAATTCTTCTTTTTCTGCAAAAGATGCAGCTATCAAGGCGCCAGTTGGAGTCACGAGTTCGAAAGGCTCATTTATATATTCAATGTCTCTTCCTTTAAGTAACTCAAGGGTTGCTGGCCCAATTTTAGTACCAGATATGAGCTTTGAAACAAATATCTTTTCTATGCCTAACTCCTTAAAGGCAATTGCTGAGCCCACTATGTCTATAATTGAATCAACCTCGCCGAGTTGGTCTAAACTCAGTCCTTCCTTTTCCCCGCCATGCACAGCTTTTTCTTTCTCTTCCAATCTTTTAAAGAGCGAGACCGAAGTCCTTTTTATGTCTGGGTCAAGGCTGCTTTTTCTAATTAGTGAGAAGACCTCTTCTATTTTTGTATATCGCTTCTTTTTAGAACAGTGTACATCAAATTTAATTCCCCAAAAATTAAGTCTTTTGACCTTTTCTGCCTTTAGTCTAAAATCGCCTATATTTAATTTTGATAGCTCTTTTTTTAAAATAGAGAGTTTTAATCCAGCATCTATCAAAGAACCCAATATCATATCCCCGCTTATTCCGCTGAAACAGTCAAAATATAATATACGCATTTAATGAGCACATAATTTACGAGCATCTGCGGATGCGAGTAAATTATTGTGCGAATTAAACCCTTGACATTTTCCAACGTAAAATTACTTTAATGTAAATTTACTTATACAAAATGTCAAGGGTAAGTTCGGACATATAAGTTATGTCGCCTATTTCTTTATCCTAAGGCCCCATAACTTATGTCCTCACTTATTTATCAAACTCGCTAAATATCCTGCTCCAAAACCATTGTCAATATTAACAACACATACACCTGGCGCACAGCTGTTGAGCATCGTTAGGAGTGGAGCGAGCCCTTTAAAACTCGAACC
>JBBIOC010000063.1:0-7883 GCA_037443585.1 Candidatus Omnitrophota bacterium | reverse complement strand
ATAGGATAGCCTTTAATGGCAAGATAGTGCGCCAGGAGTTCCCAGTTGCCAAAATGGGCTGAAATAAGGATTAATCCTTTCTCCTTCTCTAATGCCCTATCAACCTTCTCTATTCCAAAGGCCTGGACATTTCTATCTATATCTCTTTCAATCCGTTGGAGATTCATCACCTCTACAAGATTCTGTCCCAAATTTTCAAAGAGCTGTTTTAAGATTTTTCTTCTCTGGAAAAAAGTCAGTTCCTTACCAAAGGCTCTTCTCAAATTGTCAAAGGCAATCTCTCTCTCTTTTATTAAGATATAATAACAGGATGCGCCTAAAAACCTGCCAAGCGACTGTGCAATTCTCAAAGGAAATAAAACTGTTGTAATGCTTAGAACCTTGTAACCCCAAAATATGAACTTTCTCCTTGTTCGCCATCTCATTATTATAACTCAACTTCTTCTAATTTCAATCTAAACCGTTCTCCGTCCTCCTCCAATATAACCTCATCCTTACTTATTTCTATTACCTTTATCTGTCCCAGCATATCACCTGCCTTTACCACCTCATTATTTATAACAGCATATGGGACCTCTGCATCCCATACAATGCCATTGAGATGCAAATCCCCATATCTCGATTCCACTCCTTCAACGCTCATTCCAAAGGTAAATGGGTCCCTTCCCCATCCCTGCCTCTTTTCAGCAGTCTCCCTTTCTTTTAAGGGCTCCTCTGACAAAACAGCCTCTTCTGCAAAAACAAATATAAGTCCGATAAATATAATTAATTGAATATCTTTTTTCTTCATTAAATTAAAACGTATATATTTATCAATGCCTCAAACCTTAATTCTGGCTCTATATTCTGAGCCTTCTCAATCTTCAGTTCCTCTGTTGTAACAAGGAAATTAAAAGTCTCTTTTAGATTCCTCAAAAATTCTCCTATCTGTCTATACCTCGCCTGGCCAAAGACCCTCACTGGAAGATACTTCTTATTATCTATAAAATTTTTTATCTCTTCTGGCTTGACTGATTTGACCAGAACGTCATCCCTGTTTGCCTGTTCTGAAATGGCCTTAATCACTTCAGAGATATTCTCTTCTCTGGGAAAGGAGGTTTTGAGTTTTGAGAGTTCTGCCTGCCTTATTATAATTGCATCTTTCAAACCTTTCTCTCCGCCAAAGGCTGCATAGGTATCTTCAATATTTTGTTTTAAATCTCTCACCTCTCTATCCAATCTCTTAATCTGCTGGGCCCTGGGTAAAAAAATGAGCTGAAGAATGAAAAAAAGAATAACAGGGATTAATAAGATCTTAATCCGATTTAAAAAATTTTTTGTCTTCATAATATCATTCTAAAACTAAATTGCAAATAAGTTCAAAATCTGATGAGCCCACTTTAAATTCTTCAGATTTTTCTGTTGATACAAGTGAAACCTTTTCAAAAAATTTAGATGCTTCAAGGGCAGACATAAATTCACTCAGACCCGCTTCTGCAGGCTGATTTGGGGTCAAGATTATCCCCTTGAGAGTCATAGTCTTCTTTCTTCTATCAAGAAAGATTTGTTTAAGACTAATCTCTTTCGGTGTAATAAAGCTCAAACTTTTAAGAATTCCATCAGGGTTTAATTCTTGAAAATAGATTTTTTTAGTTGTTGTGCGAAGTTCAGCAATATTATCATTGAGGTTTTTAAGCATAGCTATATTCTGCCATTGCTCTTTGTAGGCTGTCGATACCTTTCGCAGTGAATCCAATCTAACCGAGGAAACCAGATAAGAAAAGATAGAATATATTATGACCAGTGCCATGCTGATTCTAAAAACAAACCTCTCAATATGCTTTTTTTTCTCAATAGCCCACCCTTTTGGCAATAGATTCTGAAAGCCTCTCTCTAATGCAAGGCCGAGAGCAACTGATATATCAGGCAGGGCTTCATCAATTATTGATGGCATTGGCTGCCGGACCTTGAATGAGAACTTAGTTGGTAGGCCTAAAAGTAAGACTGCGCCTAGATTCTCCTTGCTTAAAAATTCTTTCAGGCCTTTAAACCTCGAGCCGTTGCCTGTTAAAAATAGCTTATTTATTGCTGCAGAGCCAAACTGATTTTCATAGTATTCAATGGAGACTTTAATCTGACTTGTCAGCCGTTCGAGTGCAGGCCTGACCATAGAGAAGAACTTGGAATCCTCACCAAGCAAACCAGATTCGATTTTCAATTTCTCTGCTTCATCCCTTGAAAGCCCGAAGCTTCCTTTTTCTGTACTCAAAACACCTGTCATTGCCTTCGTAATGCTCTCCCCGCCAAAATTTATTTCGCGGACAAACTGCAATGCCCCATTTTCTATTATCAATAATCTGGAACTCTCCAAACCTATATCAATTAGAGCAACTGGTTCCGTTAGAGCAAATTCTACTCCAACCTTAGCTAAGGCAAAACTTGAAGAACTTATACCGCATACATTAAGACCTAGATTTTTTATAGCTAGCAACTTCTCTTCAATCAGCGATTCTTTAGCAAATATCGTCAGGATGTCCAGCTTCTCTGAGCCATCAGGGAATCTTCTCTTTCCAATTATCTTAAAATCAAAGAGCGCCTCATCCATTTTAAAGCTCAACTGGTCCTTTAGCTCCCATCTGATGGCATTCTGGAGCTCAGGTGCACTCATTTCAGGTAAAGAGAGTCTTTTAATCAATATATCTACATCAGAAAAGTTTATATAAACCTCTTCGTCTGGGGCAGGCTTGAGTATTTCTAAAGCCTTTTTTAAATCTGGAGGGCTTTGTATAACTACATCTGATATCTCTATCCTGCCTCCAGACTCCAAGATTCTAACACATCTAATCGCCTCTCTTCCGAAATCAATGCCTATTGAAGTCTTAGAATGAATCTTAAATCCAAGGCCATTATAGATCTGCCGAAAGTCTTTTTTCAAACGCCCAAAGATTTTCATAGGATTGTCCATCAATTATTCAAAGGTGTAGCAACAGAAGAGGTGACTTTTAAATAAGGTGCCAGTGGTGATGCACTTGGCCTATTCACAATAATTTCCAGTTTAACCCTTTTGATAGAGCCCAAACTCTGCGAACCAACAGGCGTAGAAAGCAGATTCTCCAAAGAATCATAATATTTAAAGATTATATTATCAACCCCTGAAACTTCTATATCCCCTATATATTCAGGAATTGCCTCTATTGTCCCACCATCCACCTGCCTGGTCAAGCGCTTTTCTAAGCTATCCCAGTTGATATCGATTGACTTGCCTTCTGCATTTGTAAATACAATGCGATTGTCTTGGGCAGTTGTAATATCCGTTGCGAACCTCAAGCCTCTCTTATCCTGGTCTCCCTCAATAATAGTATTTAGAACCTCTTCTGCAACCTGATCCACCTTTAACTCAATGGGGGCGTATAAAAATAGCTGGACTAAATATATAATCAAGGTTGCGGTAGATATTGAAAGGATGCCCACTGCCGCAATCGTTATCAGTAGCTCGATTAATGTAAATCCCGTTTCAGAACGAGACATTCTTAGCAATATATGTTACTGCGCTTGCCAAAGGCCCTGTGCTGCTCTGATCAGCTCCAGCAAGATAGACCTTTACCTCAACTCTCTTCACGCTCTCTGCGCTGCCTGCACTGCCAAGTTCATAACTAACCGTTCTGTTTACATCATATGGATAGCCTTCATAATTTGTAAGGTTCTGTGTTATGATATTTGAATAACTTAGGTTCCGAGCCTTCTCCATCTCAAACCTCAAAAGATTCTGCGCTATTACATAATCTCTGGAATCTACAATTGCAATTACCTGTTGTCCTATAACACGTCCAATCGGAATTGCAATGATAGAAACAACTACAATAGTTATAACTAATTCTATTAATGTCACTCCCTTTTCTATCCTCATTAGTAACAAATTGTAGGGGACACTTAAGTGTCCCCTACAATTATGCCTTACAAGTGATTAAACGTTTCTTTCCACGAAGTTATCTTAGAATTGACTACATCATACGTTGCCTCGAGCGTCCTTTTCCATGTCTGGCCATCCTGTATCTTGCCTGTAGACTTGATTGAAAATTCTTTCCTATTAGCAGGATACAAAACTGCGCTCCTTGCAGAATTGTCAGAAAATCTAAAAATAGCTGTGATAGTCTTTCCTGACATATCTGAATTAAATTCAAAGCGATTATTGTCTATCTCGTCTCCTACGTTTATTGTAGTATCAGTTATATCTATCTGTGTTCCAGAAGTCTCACTCCCAGTCCATTTTGTTTTATTATTAATCCTAATCTTTTCAATCCTTTCACTACTTATATTAGGGGACCAGCTCACAGTAATATGTGTAATTGTAATAGGGTTGGCTTTATGCACATTTCCAACCTTCCAATTCCTTAGCATCGTGTTATTACCTATCAGATCATCTTCTCTTGTATCAACTAATGCAAAGCTCCCGTTCTCTCCAATCCGAAAGTACTGAATCCCTGAAATATTCACCTCCATCTCCTGCCATGCCCCCTCATTTCTGTAATCATATATTGCCCTGTAAATCCCTGCCTGGGCAAGGTATATAGTTCTTATCTGGCTCAAGTTTACTGCAGATACCTGCAGCCTGTTAAATACAAAGCTGGCTATCCCTAAGCTCGAAATAGCCACAAATGCAATTATGATTGCTAATGTTATTAAGGCAATACCTTTATTCGTATTCGCCACCTTAAATAAGTTTCGTTAAGTTCGTTTAGCCCGTTTAGTCCGTTTTGCCCGTTCAACGGACATAACGGGCTCAACGGGCCTAACGGACATAATGAATTTTACCAGTTCCCACAATGTCCCTATCCCATATTTTATCCCAGCCAAAAACCCAACCTGCGATGCCTCTTTGAAATATCTCGTTTCAATAGGAATCTCACCTACCCTAAATTTAAATCTGGCTGCCTGCATTAATATCTGCGCATCAAATAAAAAATCATCTGAAAAATTTCTAAAATCAACCTTTTCTAAAAACCTTCTCGAATATGCGCGCAGACCTGTGTGGTATTCTGAAAGCCCAAGGCCAAGGACTAAATTTTCAAAAAAGGTCAAAAGTTTGTTTGCAATATATTTATATAAAGGCATACCCCCTTTCAATGTACCCCCTCCGGAGATTCTTGAGCCAAGCATTACATCTCTTTTTCCATCCAATATCGGCTGAATCAACTTGGGAATCTTTCTGGAATCATACTGATAGTCAGGATGCAATAACACAATAACATCTGCAGCATCTTTGGGGGCAATAGCAAAACAGGTCTTTTGATTCGCCCCATAGCCTCTGTTTCTGTCATGGACAACAACAGTCAAGCCTAAATTCTTTGCAATTTCAACTGTCTTATCTCTACTATGATCATCGCAGAGTATTACTTCATCAACTGCCCCTTCTGGTATATCCCTGCATGACTTCTCTAGTGTCAGCTCTGCATTATAAGCAGGCATTACAACGATAACCTTTTTTTCCATAAATAACCCATTCAACCTACGCGGTTGACAAGGTGCCAACCGCGTAGGTTGAAAATGGTTCACTTAAACAAAGACAATATAATAATTACAATCGTAACTAATGTTATTACCACACCTATTTTAAACGAAAAAGGGCTATAAATAAATCTAATTTTGTGTATACCCTGTTTTAGATATACTGCCCTTAAGATATAATATGCTCTATAAATCTTATCTATCTTGCCATCTACATATACCTTCCAGCCAGGATAGAATGAATCTGATAAAACGAGAAATTTAGGAGAATTCACTTCTGCTTCAATTATGACTTCCTCTGGTTCATATTTGACAACCTCTGCATACTCAGAGGCAAAAGGTGACGCTTCGACCTCCGAGCTTCGACCTCCGACCTCTTCTATTATAACCTTTTTTCGTGGGTCAAAACCTTTACTCATTAGTTGTTTTAAAATCTCTTTTTCATCCTTTAATATAACTGCCTCTTCAGCCAGAAATGCCCTCGGTAAATATTTCAGATTCTCATAAATATTTGCAGCCCCTCCTTCTTTAACAAGCTTAAAACCCTCTGCCTCAAAAACCTTTGGCGAGATTACATACCTAACATTCAATAAACTCAAAAGATTTGACTCATCAGGAAGTCTTTGTTTCATAATCGACTCAACCAGCCTCTGATGCCTCTTTCTATAGATTGAGCCGTATCCATTGGCATCGTATATGCCAAAACTCATCATCCTGTTGGAGACGAATCGCTCTTTAAGATTTTCCATGCCTGCTATATAATCCCTCTCAGGAACAAAGGTATTTTGAGAAGAGGTCAGGGGGGATGTAAAGATTCTAAAAAGGCCCGATTTGCTTCTAATAAATTCAATATTCTCAGAAGGTCTTAAAAAATCTGCGCTCTTTTGATTTATATAGAGGTTTTGATTTGTTGTAAAGAGATCTACAGTAGAAATGAAGACTATCATACCCAGAATAAAATTCTTTCTCCCCTTTAACCCTAAAAAAAATAATAGGCTCAATAGCGAGAAAAGTCCAAGCTGTCTTTTGAGATTAAATAGGTTCACAAATATAAATTCAGAAATAGATTCTGGCCTGCTCATCTCCTTAAGGTTCAGTTCGAGTATTAAATACAAAAAGGAAGCCACCAGTCCAAGAAATAATAAAATCCTTGCAAAGCCTCCATACTTTAAATTTCTCTTATATGAGTCTATGCCTATTCCTGCCAAGATAGCTATTGAAAATGCAACTAAAAAAAAGAATTTTATAGGATATCTTGAAAGACCAAACCCGGGTAAAAATCTATACATCAATGGATATAAAAATAAATTCCTCCCCATTGAAATGAGAAGCCCAACAATAAGAAGAAAAAATATAAAGACCCTCTTCTTAGAAACATCAAATAAGCAAGCGACTAAAGAAAAGAGTATCGAACCAAGCCCGATGTAATAGACCAGGAGCCAGCTCTGTCTTGTCCAGTAGTTTTTGAATAAAAAATCAGTTTCACTAAAAAATGGAATCAGGAAATCAGTTAAGCCATAAATCGGGAATGACCACATACTCGCCTCAGAATATTCCAGATTCAGGCGTGTAGAATGAAGAATGAGTTCCAGAAATGGCAAGGCTTGAAAACCTATTATGCCCAAAAATAAAATAAGGGATAATATAAAACCTTTAATACTTTTTTTAACTAATGAAATTATAAACAATATCAAAATTGTTATATATAGAATTATCGGTTCGCCTCCGAGAAACATAAAACTTAAAAATATGCTCAAGAATATCAGGTCCTTAAATCTCTTTGATTTCAAGTATCTATCGAAAAATAAAAGAACGACTGGGAACCATATTGCCGAGGCTAAAGAGGCCAGGAGATTTATAACAGAGACCATATAACCACTGAACATAAAAACGATGCCTGAAAAAATACCAGCAGTCTTGGAAGAACCCCACTGACGCATCAATAAATACATAAAGAGCCCTGAAAGAAAAAAATGGAGGATGATAAATAGATTGAAAGAGTGTTCAAAAGGCAGGATATAGTAAATAACGCTCAATGGATAGAATACGCAACTCTGAAGTTCTGCAAGATGGGGATTCCCGCAAAATATCCAGGGATTCCAGAGCGGCAGATGGCCGCTTGAGAGCCTCTTTGCACTAAACTCTCTTAATGGATAGAAAAATCTACTTAAGTCCCTGTGAACAAAGAGCTCTTGACCAAAGAGCTGACGCCAGAAAAATATCAGACACAATATTCCAAAAATAAAAACAGGACCGCAAAAACGCAAAAACCCGCAAAAACGCAAAAAAAACAGTGACGAGAAATTTTGCGCTTTTGCGGACATTTTGCGGTTTAGCGGTGTAAACTGGCCTTCTCAGAGAGTCTTCCGTGTAATCTTTTTCTACCAACTACTCGTATC
>JBBIOC010000062.1:0-7903 GCA_037443585.1 Candidatus Omnitrophota bacterium | reverse complement strand
TTAATTGTTTCGGATTTCGATATTCGGATTTCGGATTTAAACTTTTCATATAGCATCAGTTTTTACATATGAATTTATGAAGCCTGCCCCACCCCTTTTAAAACCCTGTATATTCTTCTGTCTAGGTATAGTATTTGCAAAATTCTTCCCTATACCTCTCTTAGTTTTTTTAATCGCTGCCGGAGCATCTCTTTTCTTAAAAATGACGTTCAAGCGCCCTATTTTTTTATTGGCAGTAGCATTTTTCTTCGGCGGTGCACTACTTAGAAATTCCCAATCCTTGCCATCCTGCCATATAGAAAGGTTCACCCCATACAGAGGCGAGCATTCTTATATAGAAGGCATTATTGAAAGCGACCCGGTATATCAGACTAAAAATATAACATTTGTCCTCAATGCAAAAAACTTAAAGATTGGAGAGAGTTCTCGATCGTGCCCTTCGCAGAAGGTCTGCGGCAAGGTCTTGGTGAAGGTATTTGATACCAATGAAAAATTTTCTTATGGGGAGAGGCTTCTTTTAGAAGGCAAGCTCTATAAAGTTTTTAATCTTTCAATCTCAGAAAGGTTAAACTATAGAGACTATCTAAAATATCAAGGGATATATTCAATCTTTAGCGTAAAAAAGGGAAGCCAGTTTGAAAGATTAGCAAATAATCGAGGCAGTCCAATAGTGGCTTTTGCATTTAATATAAGGCATCGCTTAAAGGAGATTGTCGAGAATAACCTATCGCCTCTATCTGCCTCTATACTGAATGCCATTATTCTGGGCGAGAGGCATAGATTGCCCCAAGATGTGAAAGAGAACTTGGTTAATTCAGGGACTGTTCATATAATTGCAATCTCAGGCCTGCATCTGGGCATAGTGGCATTTATTATTCTGATATTTTTTAAATTTATCAGGATGCCGAAAAAATGGTCTTATATCCTTACAATACCAATCTTGATTATATATTGCCTTTTGACTGGCTCAAGGACGCCAGTTATCAGGGCTACAATTATGGCTCTTATTTTATTGCTCGGCTATATACTTGAACGCGAAGCAGATATATTTAATTCCCTGTCTCTGGCAGCCTTTATAATTTTAGCTATAAACCCTTGGCAGCTCTTTGATGTAAGCTTCCAACTCTCATTTATGAGCATAGTCTCAATTGTCTGGCTTTCGCCAAAGATAAAAAATCAATTTGGCGAAAATCTTAGAAAACAAAAGATTTTAAATATTTTAATAACTCTTTTCTCTATATCTCTCGCTGCGTGGCTAGGTCTTTTACCATTAATCGCATATTATTTTAAGATTCTGTCTCCAATTACTGTCCTTGCAAATATGCTCATTGTCCCATATATGACGCCGTTTGTTGCTTCAGGGTTTTTATTTATTTTGAGTGGACTCATCTCTCCTGTTTTTGCTGCTATCTTTTCAACTATAAATGAAGCCTTGACTATTTTTTTATTAAAGATAACCTCTTTGCTGGTTCACATACCCTTTGCATATTTTCATATCCCGAGCTTTCCTATTTGTATAATTTTAATTTATTATTTAATTCTTTTTATTATATTTAAGGTATAATAGCACAAATGCATTTATTCCTAATCATTCTTACTATACTGATGGGCGTCGGGGTGGGATGGTCAATCGGGGCCAATGACGCTGCAAATTCTTTAGGCACAGCTGTTGGTTCAAAGGTCTTATCGCTAAGACAGGCGATTATCCTAATCTCCATCTTTGGCTTTTTAGGTGCATATTTGCAGGGCTCTTATGTTGCAAAGACCATTGGCAAAGGGATTGTGCCAATGGGCGAGATAGATAAAAGTTTGGCTTTATATCTGGCGCTCGTTGCAGCCTTTGGGACTTGTTGCTGGGTGGTCTTGGCTACACATTGGAAGATGCCTATCTCAACAAGCCACTCTATTGTTGGCGCAGTAGCTGGCGCGGGACTAGCACTAAATGTAGCGATTAAATGGAAGGTTTTATTGGATATATTCATCTGCTGGGTCTTTACTCCTATAGGAGCAGGTTTCTTAGGATACATCTTTTATCGAGTATTTAAAAATATATTTTATAGAATTATGCCTCGGAGATATCTTAGGATTGGGATGGCAATACTTATTGTTGTAAGCGGTTGTTATGTTGCTTACTCATGGGGGGCAAATGATGTAGCTAATGCTACAGGGGTTATAGTAGGCGCAGGCATCCTTTCATCAAAGATGAGCATAATATTGGGTGGCCTGGCAATTGTCTTAGGGATTATGACCTGGGGATATAAAGTTATACAGACAGTGGGTTCAAGCATAACAAATCTTTTGTCTATTATGGCATTTTCAGCGCAATTGGCAAGTGCTATTAATGTCCACCTCTACACTATTTTTGGTATTCCTGTTTCTACGAGTCACTCAATCGTAGGCGCTATCTTTGGAGTAGGAATGGTCAGGGGCATACGGGTTTTAAATATGCGCATTGCCAGAGAGATTGTCATCTGCTTGTTGGCTACGCCCTTTGTTTCAGGCGTGATTAGCTATCTTGTTCTTAAACTGATTTTGATTTTTATAAAATAAGGAGGAAGATATGAAAGAGACAAGAAATATTTTAGGGTGGTTAGGTATGGCAGAGGAAGAGTCTATATTACAGGACGCGCAAAAACATATTGAAGAGACTTACAAGACTGTCCAATATTTTTCTGATGCAGTTAAGGCATTTATTCAAGGTGACTTAAATGCTAAAAGCGTGGCGATTGAAAATGTCCGAGAGAGCGAGCATCAGGCAGACCTATTGAGGTCCAAGATGGTTAACGAGCTTTCCAAAGGCCTTTTGCTACCTCCTGACAGGGAAGACCTTATGCATTTTGTCAAAACCCTGGATAGGATAGCTGACTGGACAAATGGCGCGGCAAGGATACTTGGGTTTATAGAACAAAGACTTCCAGAGAATGTTTTGAAGAATATCTCAACTGCTACAGAGTTGATACTCAATTCAGTTTCCAAGTTTAAAGAGGCTATTGTAGCGACAACTAAGAACGACCTTAAAAAAGCGCTTGCAGACTGTGATGATGTTGACCGCTTTGAGCACGAGGCAGATGACCAGAAGAAGGTTTTGATAGAGGCTATCATACATGCAAAACTCCAGCCCGAGACCCTTTTGTTATGTTATCAATTGGCAGAATATCTAGAAGGCGTAACAGATAAAGTAGAGGACGCAGCGGATTTTGTAAAAGTGATGGCAATAAAATCGAAATAACACTCTTAGAAGTAGAATAGATTGACAAGTATTCTTTTTATTGCTATATTTAAGTATGATGAGATATAAAAAATTTTTATTTCTACTAATTTTTATTTTCACTATCAATAGTCCAGTCTTTGCCTACTGGGTCTGGAGCCCTGGAACCGGGAAGTGGGTAAATCCAAAGTATGCTGTGAAGGATACCCCTGAAGAGCAGTATGAATATGCAAAGTCTATATTCGATTCAGGGGGCTATAAAGATGCACTCAAGGAATTTAAAAAACTGATAAAGTATTATCCACTTTCAAAAGAGGCGCCAAGGGCGCAGTTTCATGTTGGATTATGTCTTGAGAAGCTAGGCCAGTCATACGAGGCATTTCAGGCATATCAAAAGGTCATTGATAATTATCCCTATACTGAACTTGTAGATGAGGTTATAGAAAGGGAATATAAAATCGGGGATATGTTTTTCAGCGGTCAGAAGATAAGGGTGCTGGGTGTTATGAGATTTCCAGCAAAGGACAAGGCTATTGAGATTTTAAAGCAGGTTGCTGAGAATGCCCCTTATGGAAAATATGCAGAGCTTGCAAAATATAAAGCGGGTCTGGCCTATAGAGATATTATGGACTATGAGAATGCAATCCTTACCTTTAAAGAGCTTCTGGATAAATATCCAAATAGCACCTTGGCAGATGATGCGAGATTTCAATTGGCTCAGGTTTCTACATTACTATCAACAAAACCTGCATATGACCAGACGCCTACTAAAGAGGCGAGAAAGGAGTTTGAAAAACTTTTGAAAGAGCACCCTGAGAGCGAGATGGCGGGAGAGGCAGATAGACTTGTCCGACAGCTAAAGGAAAAAGAGGCGCAGAGTTTATGGGATATTGCACAATTTTATGAAAAGAGGGGGATGCCTGAGAGCGCTATAATTTACTATGAGGATATTGCATATAACTATAAAGATACAAAGTTGGTAGATATGGCGCTGGAGAGGATAAATGCGCTCAAGAAAAAGTAACGTTTGTTCATTGTTCATTGTTCATTGTTCATTGTTCATGCTTTTAGGATTTTTAGGATGCGGCTATACTGCCAAATCAATTCTACCAAACGATATAAAGACAATCTTCGTCAAGACCTTTGCGAATAGAATAGATATTACAAGTGAGGTGACCGAGAAGGACAGATATCGTGTATATAGGCCCAATTTAGAAGTGGACCTGACAAATGCGATTATAGATAGATTTTTCTTAGATGGGAATCTTCGTATTGTCAGAGAAGATTATGCCGATGCGCGTCTTGAAGGAGAACTGATTGAATACAGAAGAGACCCTGTGAGGTATTCAGGTAAGGATGTAGAAGAGTATAGGATTAGCCTTGTTACTAATGTTCGATTGATAGATTTGGAGAAGAATGAAACAGTCTGGGAACAGAAAAATATTGTAGGTGATACAACATATTTTACAACCGTGGCCTTGCAGAAGACTGAGACTGCCGCGCTCAATGCTGCCTTATCAGATTTGGCGAGGAGGATAGTTGAGAGGACGGTGGAAGGATGGTGAAGGTTTTTTGTTTATCGTTTGTCGGTTTGGGCTTCGGCCACGTATCGGTTTCGTATGTGGGTTTCGTTTTTCGTATTAAGACGATAAACGAAACCTATAGGATACAATCGTTATTTAGTTAACAAGATAATATGATTAGAGAGGGTTCTGAAGCTTTTTGTTTTCTCCTTCTGGGCGATGAGCAGTTTCTCAAAGACGAAGAGGTTGCCCGGATTAAGGCTCGGTATTTAAAGAAGGAGACCTTTGACCTGAATTATAATGTCTTTTATGCCAAGGATAAGGAGCTGGATATAAAGCTTGTCCTTGATGCCTTGAATACCCTTCCTTTTCTTTCAGAAAAGAGGGTCGTGATAATAAGGGATGTAGATGAGTTAGCTCAATTCCAAAAAGAGCTGCTAATTTCTTATCTTGAGTCTCCGCAACGGTTTTCCTGCCTTATACTCGATTCAAAGAGCTCAAAGATTCAAAATGGTTTTCTGCTGGAAGTCTCTAAGCATAGTAAGGTTGTCTATTGCAGGCCTTTAAGGGATGAGGAGTTAGATAATTGGATATTTAAAAAGGTGCGAAGTTTTGGAAAGAGGATAACAAATGAGGCAATCTCAAGTATCAAAGAGAACCTCTCATCGAATCTTATGATGGTCTCAAGGTTATTAGAGAATCTGAGCCTTTATATTGGCAGCCGTCAGCAGATAACAAAGGAGGATGTGGAGAAATTAGCTGGAAGGGCGCTCGGGAATACAACATTTGAACTTGTGGATGCAATGGGTTCAAAAGATGAAAGGTTGACGTTTCAAATCCTTTCGAATCTATTGAAGGAAAGAAAGAGAGAGACTGAACTCCTCGGGTTTATAGCCTGGCATCTAAAACGGATAGAAAAAATAAAACATCTTATGAGGGTTAGAGACAGGTACTCAATCTGCAGGGAATTAGGTCTGAATTATAGAAATTTTGAAAAGTTATCACAACAGGCGAAGAATTTCACTATAAAGAGAATACGCAGTATTTATAATAGACTCCTTGATATAGATTGGGCAATAAAGACCGGCCGAACTGTAAGCCCTTCGCTCTTACTTGAGAGATTGATTGTGGAATTATGCAGTGGCCAGTGAAATGAAATTTTGACACCGCAAAACCGCAAAAACCCGCAAAGGCGCAAAGAGAATTCAAATAAAAGGAATTTTGCGATTTTGCGGTATTTTTGCGCTTTAGCGGTGTAAGCTTAGTTTTAGTATTATTTAGCGGATGACTGCAGTGCTGCTTGCAGGCGTTTTGATAGGCGCGCCTTTTTTCTTGAGGCAGTATTTTTGTGTATTATCCCTTTTGAAGCTGCTCTGTCAAATTCTGAAATCAAGCCACGCAGAAAGACTTTAGCCTCTTCTATTCTTTTCGAGGCCAAAAGCCCTATAAACTTTTTAGTCTCTGTTTTAAGCTTTGACTTAAGGCTTATATTACGCAGATATCTTTTTCTATCGCGCTTTATCCTTTTGTATGCAGCGTGAAGTATTGGCATAACTTTTTCCGGTTATATAAAGCACAGATGGGCACAGATTAGAAGAAACAAATTATCACAGATTTTAATCTGTGCTAATCTTGCATCTTTTAATCTGTGATCATCTGTGCTATAAAATAGCATATTTTTAAAAGTATGTCAATAAAAATTCATATTGCCAAATCTGCTGGGATAATTGGTTTTGCTACGGTTATAAGCCGTGTCCTTGGGTTTATCCGAGACATTGTAATAGCAAGATTCTTCGGCACTGCAAAGTTTGCGCAGGCCTTTGTTGTGGCATTCAGGATTCCGAATATGCTCAGGGATTTAGTCGGTGAAGGCGCAACAAATGCAGCCTTTGTCCCTGTCCTGAGCGAATATCTTGTAAAAAAGAAAGAGGAGTTCTGGGAGCTTTCAAATATTATATTAAATCTTTTGTTGATTCTTCTTTCAGGTATTACAATTTTGGGTATAATCTTTTCTCCTTTTATTGTCCGGCTCATAGCCCCGGGTTTTTTGCAGGACCCTGAAAAATTCCTGGTAACTGTAAAATTGACTCGAATTATTTTTCCATACATACTCTTAATCGGTCTGGCTGCTTATGCGATGGGGATTTTGAATAGTCTGAAACACTTTTCTGCGCCTGCATTTGCACCCTGCCTTTTAAACCTCGCAATAATAATATGTGCAATGGTATGGGGCGAGAGTGTAATGGGCCTGGCAAGTGGGGTCTTGATAGGTGGGGTATTACAATTGGCAATACAGATACCTGTCCTAATCAAAAAAGGTTTTAGGTTCTCTTTTATTAAAAGGTTTAGCCATCCAGCTGCTAAAAGAATAGGGGTTCTGCTTGTGCCGCGGATTTTGGGTTCCTGCGTATATCAATTGAGCCTATTTATAAATACAGTCTTAGCTTCTTTGTCAAATATCGTAGGAGAAGGCGGGGTTGCTGCACTCTATTATGCAAACAGGGTATTTCAATTTCCCCTTGCAATATTTGGGATTGCGATTGCACAGGCAGCTCTACCTACAATGTCCACTCAGGCATTGGAAGTTGATTTGAAGAACCTCAAGGATACGCTTTCATTCTCTCTGCGTTCAGTATTTCTGATTATGGTGCCTGCCTCTTTAGGGCTCATAGTCCTTTCGCACCCGATAGTAAAGACCCTCTTTGAAAGGGGCAGGTTCGATGCATATTCTACAGAGATTACTGCCTACTCACTTGCCTTTTATTCAATAGGGCTTTTAAGTTTTGCAGGGATAAAGATTCTGGTCTCCTGTTTTTATTCCCTTCAGGATACGCTTACCCCGGTTAAGGTTGCAAGTTTCTCCCTTATTGTAAATATAATCTTAAATCTCGTCCTTATGTTTCCCTTCAAGATTGGCGGCCTGGCGCTCGCTACATCCATTTCAGGCATTGTGAATTTTTTTGGACTCTGGTGGGTATTGAGAAGGAAGATTGGCAGGCTGGATGGCAGAAGGATTTTAGTCTCTTTTCTAAAGATACTTGGCTCAGCGCTTATTATGGCAGCTCTTGCATATCTTTTATATATTAAAGGTATAAATCTCTTTGTGATAATTTTGGGGAGCATCTTTATATATATCCTGTTTGCTATTCTATTTGATGTCTCTGAGGCAAAG
>JBBIOC010000061.1:0-8036 GCA_037443585.1 Candidatus Omnitrophota bacterium | reverse complement strand
TGTATTCTGACATAGGACTCAGACCTATGATAGATATTGATATTATAGTCAGAGAAAGGGATGTTGAAAAGTCAGAGAAATTATTGGTTAATGAATTGGGGTATTATTCACTTAGGACCAAAAGGTCTTTAGAAGATAGCTGTCATATACCTTTATCAAAGAAGGGATTTTCGCTTGAAATTCATTGGGACGTAGATTATTCTTTTAAAGGCCCAAACAGAATCGTAATTCCTGAGATATGGAAAAGGAAATATATTAATAGACTAAACGATGTAGCAATAGAGTCGATGTCACCAGAAGATACATTTTTTTCATTGGCATTGCATCAGAGGCGATTAGGGAAGCCTTTTATTTTAAAATATCTATGTGACATTGATCTGCTGGTTAGAAAATTCCAAGGTAGTTTTGACTGGGATTTTATAATAGAGAAAGCAAGGGAATTCAGGATTGCTGCCCCATGTTTTAGTATGCTAAAATTGGCTAAGAAAATATTTCAAAGCCCTATACCTGAAAATAAATTAGAACAGGTCAGAGTCGGTACTATAAAGAAATATTTTATAGGTTATGTTTGGAAAAAGGCAATTTTTATAACAAAATACAATAAGAGAGATTCGGAAAACCTAAAATATAACTATCTATTAACTCATCTGTTAATGTATGACAAAATTAGTCCGCCGTTTAAATATATTTTGTGTTTATCAGAGGAAAGGTTTAAAAAATTCTACGGGACTTTTCAAGATTCAAAAAGATTACATTTATTGTATATTTTTAGAATCTTTTACATGTCTTTCAAATTTGGTATTCGGTTTTTTAATAGAATGATTATATATTTTAAAGACTTATTAAGGTAAAATTAATGTCGATATATGCCATTCAAATTCATATGGTATTACAGAAAATAAGACTTTTCCCTTGTGGCTTAAATAAAGTTATTATATACTATAAAACAGATTGAAGAAGATAAATAAGGTAGATAGATGATTATAATAAAATCAAGGCAAGGTGGCACCATAAGATTAACTACTGAAAGATGGACGCATATTGTAAGAAGGCATCCAGAGATGAAAGAACAAAAGGATAGAATTATAAAAACAATAGCCAATCCTGATATTATCCAGCAAGGGGATTATGGCGAACTTTTAGCAATAAAGTTTTTTGAATCTACGCCACTGACCGAGAAATACTTAGTTGTTATATATAAAGAAACAAGTAAGGAAGAAGGTTTTGTGATAACCGCATACTTTACCAGGAAGCCTTTGGAGAGGAGGTCAATAATATGGAAGAATTAAGGATTTTAGAAAGAGAAGAAAAATTAAGCTGGGAATACGATGACGAGGCAGATGTGTTATATATCTCTATAGGAGAACCTAGGTGGGCAGAGGGTATAGATATAGGTGAGGGGACTATAGTTCGCTTAGACCCAAAGAGTAAAGAAATAGTTGGACTTACTCTTCTTGGTCTTAGCAAGAGGGTTATGAGAGAGTTAAAATAGAAGTGTCGCACTTAATAAGGGAGTACAATTGTGACAGGTTCCTGTTTAACTAAGAGGCAGGTTCCCGATTGAGTTGGCAGACGCTTCTTAAACCCCTATGGCATTAAAAAATGTTTAATTGTATAATAAAAGCTGTTGATGATTAGTAAACTATCCGCGCCTTTTAATGTAGTTTTGGGGGTTACAAATAGATGTAATTTTTCCTGCAAGCACTGTCTGGCAGGGAATAGTCTTAGTGCCAATGGAGATTTGACAACAGAGGAGTTATTAAAGCTAATTGATGAACTTGTGGAGGCAAAGGTCTTTAGTATCTGTATATTTGGTGGAGAGCCTTTTTGTAGAGATGATATATTTCAGATTATAGAAGCTATCCATAGCAAACCAGTTTCGCTTTCACTGAATACTAATGCTACCCTGATTACTAAAGAGATAGCAGAAAAAATAGCAACTTATAAAAAGTTAAAGGCCATTACAGTAAGTTTTGATGGCGATACTGAAGAGGTTATGGATGGGATGAGGGGCAAGGGCGCTTTTAAGAAGGCAATAAATGGTATAGAAAATATTCTGGCTACTAAAAAGTTAGGTGTTCTTCTTTCAGTCACTGTTACAAGATTTAATTTTAAAAGGATAAAAGAGATAGTAATTTTAGGGAAAAAATTAGGTGTAAATGGTGTGAGATACAATTCTGTATTTTTTGGTGGAAATGCAAGTTGTAATATAAAAGAGCTAATGCTTTTATCCAAGGAGCATAGAGAGGCACTGGATTTAGTGAGGGAGACTTTTAGGGAATTTGACCGATTTATATCTGGCTCATATTTACAGGAGGTAGAGATATTAGAGGACTTAGATAGAAAAGAGCTGCAGAGGTTAGATTCCATTACAGTGTATCCCTGCGGCGCTGCAACAAGGAAATGTTGTATTACAGCAGATGGCTGGGTTACACCTTGTGAATTAATCTGGGATGTCCGAGCAGGGAATATCAGGGAAAGAAGTTTTTTAGATATATGGCAGAATTCAGATGTGATGAAAAGTTTTAGAGAACCGATGGTATATTCATTGAAAGAACATCCAAAATGTATAGACTGTAGGTATAAAAGGCTTTGTTATCAGGGCCATAGGTGCAGGCCATATTGTTACTCTAACAATTTAAAGCCTGAAGAGGCAGATTGTATATTGGTTTAAGATGGATAAGAAAGAATTTAGATTAACTACTTTATATTTTTATATTTCAGGGGGATGCAATCTAAGTTGCAAGCACTGCTGGATTAGCCCTGAGTCTAAAAATGGAGATTTAAATTCAGATGGTGTAAAGGATGTTATAAATCAGGCAGTAGAATTAGGGGCAAGAAATGTTAAACTGACAGGTGGTGAGCCATTTTTAAGAAAGGATATATTCCAGATTCTACAATTTATAAGAGAAAAGAATTTAGCTGTGATAATTGAGACAAATGGAACCTTTATACAGGAAAGAGAAGCGGAGGAATTGAAAAGACTTGGTGTTGGTTTTATTTCAGTTAGCATTGATGGTCCTGATGCAGAATTTCATGATAAATTAAGAGGTGTAAAAGGGGCGTTTGAAATGGCAGTTAGGGGCATAAAGGCGCTAAAGAAAGCAGGTTTTTCTCCGCAGGTTATAGCCTGTATTTACAGAAAAAATGTAAGCGATATAGAAAGATTAGCTTTATTAGTGCAAGATTTAGGTGCAGGGAGTTTGAAACTCAATCCAATTATGCAGATTGGAAGGGGTGAGAATTTTGATAAAGAGAAAGAACTATTGGGGGTAAAAGAATTGCTTGAGCTGGAGAGATATATTCAAGAAAATTTACAGCCTAAAGTAAAACTCTCAATTCTTTTAGATATCCCATTCGCCTTTAAAAAACTTAGCTATATCAAATCAAATCATTCAAGATGCGGGCTCTTAGGAATGATAGGTATTTTGTCAGATGGGACTGTCTCTATATGCGGCATAGGAGAAGAGATAAAAGAGCTGAATATGGGAAGTATAAAAAAGAATAGATTGAGAGATATCTGGGAAGATAATGAGATATTGAATTTTATAAGGGTAAATATACCAGATAAATTAGAAGGCATCTGTGAAAGGTGCGTATTTAAAAGACTCTGTTTAGGCAAATGCAGGGCACACGCCTATCATGAATCTAAGTCTCTGACTGCACCTTTTTATTTTTGTCAGGAGGCGTATGAGAGCAGCTTTTTTCCTGAAACTAGGATAATCAACTCTAATATATCAGGACCTTAGCAAATAAACCACCAAACTTACTTATGAACCTTAATTGCCTCCTACCAAAGAACCGCAGTTTTGTTGTATATACAAAGCCGTAGATCATACTCAATAATTTATACTTTACTATTTTAATTCGGGATAGTCGAATATCCTTGCTACTTTGAATTCTATTATTAAGGTTTACCACTTCTGTTACTCTGCCGATTATATTTTCTGGCTTTATAGTATGCAGACTACAATTTTTACCATCTCCTTTTGCCCAAAAGTATAGTTTATAACCAATCTTGTATCTTCCCACAATCCTATGACAGATAAGAATTTCTTTATCTATAATTAAAACATCGCCTATAGAAATATCCTTGGGTTTAACTGGTTCAAATCTAATCTTAAAACCTGTGTCTATCATAGGAAGCATGCTTTTTCCTATAAATAACTTTTCGTTTTTATCTAACATAGATTAAATTATTTTCTTTTAATTGAGTTATAAATTTTTCTAAATCTTTTTTTACCTCTTCCTTTGATTTTATATCAAACTCTGTGGCTATTCTTTCTATAATTTGTTCCAAGGTATTTCTTACATCAAGTTCTTTCCAAACCAATACACCTACGCTATTCAAAACCTTTATCTCCCCAGTATCAACATTAAATAAAAATCCTTCATCCTCTTCCTGCCTAAAGATGATTTTTTTATTTGCTCTATAATTTTCCATAGCTACTCCTTTTTTTGGTCAATACTATCAATTAATTCCCAAAATTCTGGACTTTTTCTAAAATGCAATCTATATGCCTCTGCCTTTCTAAATAAATCAATAGCTAAATTAATAGTCCTATTTGAGAAATCACAGTGATAGAAGTTCTTTCGAAAATTCAGAACACAAGTAAATCCCTCTTTTATAGCCTCTTTCTTCGATAATTTTATAAGTCTATTCTCTTTAGATTTTTCTATAAAGAAGATGTATTTTAGTCTTACCTTCTGTTTAGGAGCTATTGCCGAATAGATTAGAAAATCTTTCTTTGCATATTCTAAGTTTATCATATCGTCATCTAAAATCTGAAATCCTTTGGAAAGGTTGCATAGAGTAGATTTTCCACTGCTACCATTCCCCAAGAACAAATAACCTTCTCTCCCTCTGACTATACCAGCAGCATGCAAAATTAGAAATCTCCCCTTAAGATTAGAATAAATTATCCAGCGATAAAGATAATTTGATATTGAAACCAGATTTGAAGCCCATTCTTTTAGATTTTCAGTTGGCCTTTGCATGAAACAAACTAACTCTTTCTCTTCGCCCAATTTTATAAAAATTAGCCCATTTGAATAAAAGAAGAGGTTTCTTTCTTTCTTATAGGCTCTCCTAAAATTATTAAAGTATCTCTTAAAATTATAATCTTGAAAAGACTTCTCTATGGTCTTTAAACTCCTTTTGGATAATACCTCCAATTTTATTATTTTATCTAATAAATGCTTCTCCCAAGATAAGGGTTTTGTCTGAGAGAGAATATAAATTTTAAAACTAACAAAACTCTTAAGACTAGTTTTTGTCCTGAAAGAATTCGTAATACTATTTTTTAGGATTCTAGAGAGATAATACTCTTTAGGTAAGATTGTTATAATCACGGAGTTATTTATTATATTCCTAAACTAAAGATTGAAATGCGAACCAGTTGAACACTGTTCACCAGCACTTACTCCAAAACTGCAAAATCCACCAGCCACAGAGCCTGTTGGGCAGTCTTGGCCTCTTAAAATATCCTCTCTTCCTAAATCCATTAATTTGGGTGGTTCATATCTTTTTTTTTGTTTTTCTTTTTCCATAGAACCCTCCTTCATACGAATAAAACTTACCTTCTTTCGATGCTCTCTCCCAGATTTTGAGCCACCTTATTTGAAGGCCAATTATATTAAGAATGCACCAAATAAGCCCATGCGCCCCATCCTTATAACCTTTATTCTTAATATAGAATACCCAAAAAAAATTAAGAGATTTTAAGGTAAGGAGATATCTTAATCTTTTCCAAGATACTGGACTGGCATCAACAAATATTTTAGAATCTATTTCGGAGTAGTAGAGAAACTTATTAATGAGCCTATCTACTGATTCCGGAATATAATGAATAAAAAAATTCTTTAATGTCCCGATTTCTCCTTTTATAACTATAGGAGTTTCGCGGACTTTTCTGGAATAATAAGCACACCCTTTTCTAAATAATCTTATTCTATCACCATTTATTACTGCATAATTTAAGATGTTCCCATAAAAACATCTCTTTATCTCAATATTATATGCAGAATAATTCTCCTTGCCAATACTCTCTTTTATTTCCTGTTTTAAGGATTCAGGTAAAACCTCATCGGCATCTATGAAATATATCCACTCATATTGTGCTTTCTCAATGCCAAAATTTCTTTGAGACCCAAAATCTTGGTTTAAAGGTTTTATAAATAATCTTGCACCATACTTTTTGGCTATGGAAGGAGTGGAATCGCTGCTTTCATCATCAATTACTACAATTTCATCTGCCCATCCATAAACTGATTGTAGGCATCTTTCTATAACTTTCTCTTCATTTTTTGTAAGGATAACCACCGATATCTTTGACATACATCTAAAAGAATAGCAGAATGTTTCCAAAAAGTAAAGGAAATATTCTGAAGCAGGGTCTTTAATCTCGCCAAAAGATTCTCTCAAAGAAGAATTTCAAAAGAAATCCTGCTCAATCCCTTTCAGAAAAAGGTAAATAAAGAAAAAGGTCAGTTTTGAAAATATTTGACAGCTGCCGATGAAGATGGTATATTTAAAATATTAAGGGGGTGGCGGGAGTTAAATTGAGTTATGAGCCCCAGTTCTAAAGAAAAAATTATAGAAGTTCTGAAGGGATATTTTGAGGACAAAGATGAGGTTCTTCTTGCTTTTCTCTTTGGCTCTGTTTCAAGAGTCCATTATGGCGTCTTATCAGATATAGATGTGGCAGTCTATTTAAAGAATGGGGTCAACGAGATAAAGATATGGTGCGAGATTGAAAGGCTGTTAAAAGAAGAAGTTGACATGTTAGTATTAAATCAGGCTAACCCTATTTTAGCATGGGAAGCAATAAAGGGCATCCCTTTAACCGTAAAAGATAGAGGACTATATTTAGACCTTATATTAGAGCTGTCATGGGAGGCCGAAGACTTAATAAAAAGAAACATTGATATGTGGAATCTAAAGGAAGAGATTAATGCCAGCCTTAAGAAAAGTAGATATAGAGCGGATTATAAAGATTATTGATTTTCTGGAGACAGAGATATCTGATATTGAGAAATATAAGGGTCTTACTCTGTTAGTATATGAAAAAGACCGCGAGAAAAGACGCAGTGTTGAGAGATGGATTGAAAACATTGTCAATGCGTCGTTAGATATTGCTAAGATCATCCTTGTAGCAAAAGATAAGAAAATCCCTGATACTTATAAGGAATATTTTATTGAGATATGTGGCACAGGATTGATAGATGGAGAAATAGCAGAAAAACTTGCTGAGGGAGTAAAGATTAGAAATATTTTAGCTCACGAGTATCTCGATATAAAGTGGAAGAGTATTGAAGGGTTTATTTTCGATGGTTATAAAGTCTACCTTGATTGGCTTAATGCAAGCAAAAATTTTATCAAGAATACATAATCACGTATTATGACCTCTGCAATAGAGGTCTTTAATCTCGCCAAAAGATTCCCTCAAAGAAGAACCTCGAAAGAAATCCTTTCAAGAAAAGACTTACAACTTAAAAAACATAAATACTTATGGTCTTGACCAAAGGAATAATTGGTGGTATTATTTTAACTAAATTATGAAGACAAAGACAAAAGTTTGGTTTGAGATAGCCAGGAATGATATGGAATTTGCAGAGGATATATTAAGAAATAAGAAACGGCCCTATTATGCTGCACATTTCTGCCATCAGGCGATTGAGAAGCTCTTAAAAGCAATAGTTACGGAAAATGCAAATGAAACCCCTTTCTTAACACATAATTTTAGATTGTTGATAAAACAGGCGAAGATAAGATTGCCTAACAATAAGATGGAGACTTTGTTAGATATTGCACCTCATTATCTTCCTACAAAGTATCCTGAAGATATAAAGAAACTATATAAACAGTATTCACTTAATTATGTGCAGAAACTTTTAATAAAACAAAAGAGGTATTCAGATGGTTAGAAAAACATTATCTCAAATAAAGAAGATTGCTATAAAATATGCTGAAGAATTGAAAAAAAGGGGTGTTATACCTAAGGCAATTATACTTTATGGCTCTTATGCAAAAGGAA
>JBBIOC010000060.1:0-8048 GCA_037443585.1 Candidatus Omnitrophota bacterium | reverse complement strand
TTGGTAACACTTCCTTCAGCTGGGCCTGAGGTGATAGAGACATTCGTGGGAACCTGAGTATCGATTGTAAAGGCTTGATTGCCTCCCTGCGACATATCTCCTAATCCTGAAGGCGGCCTAGCTTGGAAAGTAAAGTTATAAGACCCGTCGCTTAGAGTGACGGTATAAGTATCAGACGATGTCCATCCTGCATAGCTACTGCCCCCATTTGTAGAATAGCGATATTCACCCGCTCCTGTTGCTGATACTCTGAAAGTCACTGTGCTGGTATTAACAGGTCCTGAAGGAGCTGAAGTAATTTGTAAATTTGTAGGCGCAGAATAAAGCGGGGTCGCAGAAGCAGTTATCTCTCTATCTCCTGGCTTAGGATAATATTCAGGCCACGGGTTTTGAACAATAATTTTATAATTGTAACTTATCCCAGGGGTCAAACCTGTATCAATATAAGAAAAATTCTTTCCTCTATAGATTTCTGTGCCATCACGGGTAACTAAAAAGAAATTATCAGTAAGATCTCCTGTGTAAGTCCAATTTAATGTAACCTGTTCCACGCCCTGCTGTGCATTAAAACTATTTATAGTTCCCGCCAATTCATATCGCACTCGAACTGTATCGCTGGCTGAGGTCTTGCTACCACTTGCATTCACTGCCTTTATGTAATAAGTATAGGTTTGGCCTTTTTGAACATTCTTATCAATATATTCATATCTCTTGCTCCTCGTATCAAAAGTAAATGAATCAGCAAGGCCAGTAGTAATTCGAGTCCCATTACGATAAATCTCAATCGTATCGCTGCCGCTCCCAGGATATATCCACTCTAATTCAACCTGGCCAATTCCAGCACTACCGCCAGGATAACCGCCAGCAAAAGCATCAAAGGAAGGAATTAAAGGTCCATAGTTAGATACACTGCTTGTAAATGGGTTTTCCCCTCCAGTTCCAAAAAGCTGGGTCGGCGTTGCACCTGTTAAAGAGTTTAAGGTGTAGCCTGCTATGCCACCTCCAATAGAAAAAGTAACTGTTCCATTTATAACACTATCTGCCTTTTGTTGGAACTGTGCATATATAGATAATGGAGAAGGCCTTAACATTTCTACGGTTGGAGGCACAACTGGTGGAGAAGGTACAGTTGTTGGAGATTTAGGCGCTGGTGTTGCTGCTAAAATAGTTCCGCCAATATGCGGGGACAATAGATAAACGTCCTGCATATTCTGAGAAAAATTTCCAGGAAAGCCGTTTGTAAAACCGTTTCTCTCATACACTACCTGCTTCTTTGTGCCAGCGTAGTCAATTAAACTAGCTCTCTGAGTAAATGAATAAGTTTTTGGAGCAGTATCTAGAGGATCTGGACTTGGAGCAGTGCCCTCTCTATCAGCTTTTATCTGAGAAATTATAGTTGATACATCCTGCGTCAATGACCCTTCAGGTGTATAGTCAATAATAAACGCGAACTCAGCTATGGTCTGTGTCTGAGTAGAAGAACCTGAACTATTTGTAGTATAAGTTCCATTCCCAGCATAGGCTATATCCTGATTAGGGACTGTAACATCTCTAACAATCTTAACTTTCAGTTCCAAATCACCATTGGTACTGAGATATGTGGCGCTAGTAGCACCATTAGTATAATCAATTCTAGCGCCCCCGCTTGGTTCTTCGAGCTTAAGATAATTACTTAAATCAACTGGGTCAATCATATCAATAGTATATGGCTGGCCGCTGGCCAAATCTTGAGAAAGCGCCCAGTCTCTGTCCAAATTAACATTCAAATTTATTGCACCACCTGTTGAACCATAAAGACCTCCTGTTCCAAAAGGCTTCTCTGTAATAGTAAATGTGAGGTCATTCCAAAAACAAAAATATTCTTCTCTTGTCCACTGAGCTGTTATAGACTCTAAGTGCGCAGGAACCTGGCTAAGGCTAGCACTATTGTCTCCTGTCCATGCAGTATTTGAATAAATAGTGTCATTGCGCACTACATACATGTGTCGGTCAGTAATAGACTCTCCGATTACCCTGTCAAGAGTAATCATCTGATTTACAAATCCTCCATAGCCCCACATAAGACCATCTATATTATAACTTTCGCCAGAGCGCTTGACTCTTGCTACAGTTATATTGTTCTTCTCTTGATTCCAGGCATAGTAATCTGCCTCCTCTACACCTTTTCTTCCTGGTTGACCTTTTCTTCCTGGTTGGAAAATTCTCTTAGCATAAATATAAGTCGCACTTTTTCCAGTTACACTATTACGAATTACAATATCACCTGTTCCTTTATTTACATAGATATAACTTCTTCCTTCTTCACTCCATGTCCAATATTCTATTTTAGTTGGGTTTGTCTTTGCATCTTTGCTAACATAAAATCCACTCGTTCCATCTCGTGATGCTGACCAAACTTGGTGGTAGTCATCGCTATGACCCATCCCGCTTACTGAAGGATGAGGCGGCACATCAAATAGTCCATCTCCTACTTCTGGTGGTCGTTGCGGTTGCCCTGTCGTTGCACCACGAATAGCCTGGAGGTCTTGAATAGGTAATGAAGTTGCTCCTCCTGGCACCCTCGGCGTCAATATATTCCCTTCCCACTCCGCCAAAAACTCATCTATCGTCTTTGTGACCTCCTGGCCATTGTCAATAAGTTTGACCTCTGTATCTGTAACCTCAGTCACTACCACATAGTGGTCTCCGCCCACGTGGGCAATTACTGGCTCTCCAATACTTCTTAAATTCTCCAAATCTACTTTTGCGCCAAATAGCACCACGCCCTTCATCTCAGCTGCCTTTATCATTGAATACATTGATAATAAAAGTTCCCCTGTTGCATTCTCAGGTGTAATTACACCAGTCAACACATCTATTAAAATCGCACGTTCTGTCAACTCCTCTTTTGTAGCAACTATCCCAAGCTTACTTAAGAGCGGATAGAGTGCATTTATTGCGCAGTTTATTACCTTTGTAGTCCCCTTCCATAGCCAGGTCATTATTGTTGTAATGGCTGCTGAGGTCAAATCTACAATAGAAACTCCGCCAATCCCAAGGCCCTCAAGAAATCCCCTCTTTTCCTCAGGTGCCATCTCTACATATCTATCCAACTTTTCCTGCAAATCTGTCAACATCCCTCCTAAATCAGTAAAGGGGTTTACTAGATTCCCGCCCGTCGTAGAACGCTTTACCTTAGGCTGGCCATTTATAATCTCATACTCATGTTCTGTATGCGTGCTAAAGACATCCCCAAAAATATCCATTCCAGTTGTATCTGTATAACCAGTTGCGTCAACCAAATTCCCAACCTCATCAAAGAAATATTCAACAACTGCCTCGCTTGTAGTCACATTCCCAAACAAATCCTCGCTTGAGCTCTTTGTAACAGATTTCTTCTTTCTTGCCTGGCTATAGATAATCTCATATGTATCCACGGTCTCACTTGAAAATGAATTATCAAAAATGTCCTTGCCTTCATTTTTTGTATATCCATCCGCACCAATCAGAAGATTTCTGTCATTGTAATGGTATTCAACAAAGCCTTCGCTATGAGAGGTAGAGCCATCCAGATTCTCATAATCAATCTTACTAACTGTGCTTATCAATTTTAACTGACCATTGGGCATATCATAATTCTGTTCAGTTGTACCTTTATATGTATTTCCAAATCCATCGTCTCCATTTAAAGAAGAGATTCCATGGGCTCCTGTTAGCTTCCCGGTCTCATCAAAAGAATAGGTCGTGATATTGCTGCTGAAACTCGTAGAGCCATCCCGATTTGTCTGTGTATCATCAGATTTTGCAGATACAAGTCTTGTCTGGCCACCAAATTTTCCATACTCACCCTGCCAATCAGTCGTTGTCATATTCCCATAGGCATCCTTTGTGACCTGATGATAGCCTGCTAAATTCCCTTCGCTGTCATATGTCCCATTTGTCCAATCAGCATCTGAGATAATGCCTCCGAGAGCATCTTTAATAATCTCATGGTATGTTATGAGTTTCCTTGCGTCATTGTAACCTTCTCTCGTAGTTGACCACTCACGCACAGTAACGCTTCCGTAGGGGTCAGTTATTGTCTCTTTATAGCCAATCAAAAATTTAACTGCATTTGTCTCATTTGTAGCATAGTAGACTGAATCAGGGGTATATTCGCCATTTCGCCACTCAATCTTTGTAACATTTTCCAATGAGTCAGTTATTTCAGCATCATAAGAGATTAGAAGCCTTCTATCGTTATACTTCATATTCCAGGTATTCTTTATAGATTTTTGACCCAGAGAGTCATATACAGATTCGTTTTGTATAGAAGAAGGGAGTCCGTTTGTATAGTTTATTCTGGTGCCGTCCTCCATTAAAGTATAATTAAATTCACCCTGTGCGCTCAACCCTTCCCAGGTCTCACCTCTACCTTTCATAACCTGTTGTTCGATCTTCTGTGCCTCCTGTGCCTTCTCCATAGCACTTATATACAGGCCTTTCTCCATCGTATATTGATTCATAAACTTTCTCTGACGTTCCTCTTCAATCTCAGCCCTCTTTCTCATCTCTTCCATCTGCCTCTCTATAAGATTCTTGACTGTCTCTACGCGCTGAAAACCAGAAGGCTCCTCATATTTCTTTGAAGGAACAAGCTGGCTTCTGAAACTTACCTCTGTCTCTTTTGGCTTTTCCTCTTCTTTTGTCCTATGAAGAATCTTTTCCTGAATAAAATTATTTATCTTTGTGATTGGAGTGATTTGGGAAATGGCTGTAGCAGGCGAGAAATCTGTGGCCCAGGCAATATCATAAGAGATAAAGGTTATCACCACAACCATTGAGATAACCTTTACCCATTTTTTACTTTGCCAATCTATCATTGGGCTCCTTTGACCAAAATAAAAAGGCCGAGTTGCCGAATCTTTTCTCTTCGGCAGCCCGGCCTTCCTTTTTAAGGGAACCGTAGCTTTGCGCCTCCTGATTACTCAGGGTTCGCCTTTATCGGAGAGGTTTTAATTTGTCAATCTAAAGCTTTTTAAATTATTTTAATTATTCTCAAAATCTCTATTTCCACATATAAGTTTACCCTAAATATATGGAAGTGTCAAGGATTATTTTAAATATTTTTTTAATTCTTTTTTAATGTTATTTTTCAGATGGGAATGCCTTAACTCTTAGACAGTTGAAGGGCCTTTTTCGACCTTCCCCCTTATATCTAAAAGCACCTTTATTACCTCAGCAGCAGTAAAAAATATGAAGAAGTATATAATGCCCAAGGCAATACCTACAAAACCAGTTAGCCTTGGGGCTTCTGGAGTGCCGCCACCAACGAAAATCACTATCCCTGCTACGATACCTAACACTAAAGCTACCCACGCCAGGACCTTAAAAACTGTGCCGCTTACCTTAAGAAACCTATAGCCTTCCATTAAAACACCTCCTTTTATTAACCCTTAATAATTTCAATAAGTTATATTAAAAATGATACGGTTATGATACGGTTATTATAGCCCAATTGGTAGCCCTAAGGGGATTTGAACCCCTGCCTTCAGATCGAGAATCTGACGTCCTTGACCAGGCTAGACGATAGGGCCCCTAAACCCCTTATCCAACCTCTGATTTTAGTTAAAAGTTTAGTTTCAGACACTCTAATCTGAATAGTGCCATAGGGCAGAGTGTTACCTCTTTTTAGCTTGCTACTTTTACTAATTTTAATTGTGGGTTTTGTAAATTGGCTAAGAGGGATGCCTGTAATTTCTGACCAAAAAGTCTCTATGTTTCTAACAGCTGTGTTATTGTGGGTTTGAAGTTTTAGTCTGAATTTATCTTCCTTGACTTCACATATCTCGCGGAACCACCTCATCATTAGAGAAATCATATATGGGTCTGAATTAGCAAAACAAACTGTTCGCCAAGAATTTGCTTTATAGCCCTCAGCCCAATATAAACTAACTCCTATCAGCTTCAATTCTTGCTTAGAAAAATTTTCTATTTCATCTTTACTTTTTTATTATATAAAGACTGTTTCTCAGTCTTTATTCTGTCACTTCTGAGTTTATTATATTCTAAAAATTTAGCTCTATTATTTAAAATTTTATTATTAATGTCTTCTTGTTGACTCGTCTCAAGTTTAATATTTCTCAACCAGTAACTTAGACTACCTTTAGATATAGACAATTGTTTTAATATATCATTATAACTTAGGCCTTGTTTTCGCAAAAATATAGCTCTATTTTTTTCTTTTTGTTTCAATTTAAGCCACCTTTTCATTATATTAAAAAAAATACAAAAGTCAAAAGAATTTTTAAAATTTTTTTAAAGCTAACTGGCAAAATATTATATTCGAGAAAGGAACTATTAGAGACTTCAAATAAACTATTGACACTTAATGCTATATTGGGTATATTTAAACCGGGATAATCAATGAGCACTGCAATAGGCATCGGTGTAAGTAATAAGTTGGATTCCTTTCTGGCAGGAAAAGAAGCTGCTTTTTCTTCATTTCGCCAACTCAGTGGCAATTGTAATTTATTTTTAGTATTTTCCTCTACTATATTTGACCAGAAAGAGATGCTTCGCGGCATAAAATCTGTCTCTCAAAATTCCCCAATTATTGGATGTTCCTCGCCAGCACAAATCTCCACCCAGGGACTGACAAAGGATTCTGTGACTGTGGTCACTTTTAGATCAGATACAATAAAATTCACAATGGGTGTTGGGGAAAGGATAAGTCAAAACCCAAGGGCTGCAGGACAGAAGGCAGCAAGAGAGGCTTTAAAATCAGGTCCTGCTCAGAGACAGCTCTTTATAATCTTTCCAGATGGACTTACTGGCAACATCTCTGAAGTAATCCGCGGCGCACAAGAGGTCCTCGGCACAAGTTTTCCAATTGTCGGTGGCTCAGCAGGGGATGAATTAAGGTTTCAAAATAGTTTCCAATACTTTAATAATTCCCTATATCAAGACTCTGTGCCTGGTATACTTATAGGGGGAGATATAAAATTCGCAATCACTGTAAAGCACAGCTGGTTCCCAATTGGCAAACCCCACAAGGTAACTAAATCAAAACAAAATATTATAAAAGAATTGGACCATAGGCCTGCAATAGAAATCTATGGAGACTATTTTGAAAAAACCTTAGATGAGTTTGGAAACGGGGAACTTGCCAGGATTTCAGTCTTATATCCGTTAGGTGTCACTTTAAAAAGCGAGGATAGATATCTGATAAGAGCCCCTATCAAAGTTGGCGAATACGGAGCGCTTGTCTTACCTGGTGACGTCACTGAAGGAGCGGAGGTGCAACTTATGATAGGGGACAAATCTATTGTCTTAGAATCTGCAAAAGAGGCTGCCCAAGATGCATTAAAAAAGATAAAGTCCCCTTTTAATATCAGGCTTGTCCTCATCTTCAGCTCTGCTGCGCGTCTGAAACTTTTAGGAAGGGATGCTAAACAGGAGATAGATATAATCAGAAATGTCTTAGGCAACAATCTGCCCATTATAGGATTCTATACATATGGAGAAGAGGTCCCTCTTTTAGCAGAGGCCTACAAAGGACAGAGTCTTTTTCAGAGCCATACTATAATGGTGGTGACAATCGGTGAATAATATCTATATAATTTATATCTTAGGTTTTTTTATTATCTATCTTCTTCTCTCATTTTATGCCGAAAGAAAAAAACGTATAGAAAACGAATCCATAATCAGAAAATTGAAAGAGGATATAGAGCAACTTGACCAGCAGGCAAAACTCATTATAAAGACAGACCTTGCACTAAATAAGACGCAGGATGAATTGGATAAAAAGATAACTGGACTCTACACCCTCCATGAATTAGGCAAGAGAATCAGTTCAACATTTAATATCGATGAGCTCTTTGGACTTATAAGTGCGCCCTTTATATCTAAGTTAGGGTTCCAGAATTGTCTTATAATATTAAAGACTGATACTAAAGTTTTTGTCAAAAAAAATGCTATTGGATATAGCGAATCTGATGTCCAAGAGATAGAAAATAGATTAACTCAAGAGCCTAACTCACAAATCCTCTTTGAAAAAGGAAAATTTTTATTAGTCAATAAGACTGAGG
>JBBIOC010000059.1:0-8415 GCA_037443585.1 Candidatus Omnitrophota bacterium | reverse complement strand
TCGGAAATAGTGTGCCTAAGGTTGACACAAAGAAGGGGAAGAAAATTTTCAACAGTTTGAGCAGGGCTTCTGAGAAAGGACTTATCAGGGCCATGCATGACTGTTCAGAAGGAGGCATAGGTGTGGCTCTGGCAGAGATGGCTTTTGCTGGGGGGTTTGGGGTGGAGGTGTTTTTGGGAGAAGTGCCGTTTAATAGTTCAAGGTTCAAGGTTCAAAGTTCAAGGAGAAATGATACGATATTTTTTTCAGAATCAAATACACGTTTTATAGTTGAGGTGAAGAAAAAAAATCAGAAGGCATTTGAAAATATAATGAAAGATATTCCTTTTGGATTGATTGGTTGTGTATCAGGAAAGAAAGATTTTAAAGTTTATGGATTGGATGGAAGAGTAGTTGTAGATTCGGATATAGATGAATTAAAAGAGGCATGGCAGAGGCCATTGCGGCAAATTTAGATATAGTTTGTAGGGCAGACTTTAGTCTGACAAAATATGAAGAAGCCGAAAGTTATAGTTCTGCGCGCAGCAGGCACAAATTGTGATGTTGAGACAAAGATAGCATTTGAGTGCTCAGGTGCGGATGCAGAATTTGTGCATATAAACCAGCTTGCAAGAAAAGAGTGGAGTTTAAAAGAATTTCAGATTCTTGCAATTCCGGGTGGATTTACATATGGAGATGATATCGCTTCTGGCAAAATATTGGCAAATGAATTAAAATTTAGACTCAGGGATGGGATAGAGGAATTTGTAAATGAAGAAAAGCTTGTCATTGGAATCTGCAATGGTTTTCAGGTTCTTGTAAAGGCAGGGATATTGCCAGGTTTGCATAAAGGAGAGATAGAGGTCACACTTACTTTTAATGACTCAGGGAAATTTGAGGATAGATGGGTGTATCTTAAAAAGGGTCAAGGGTCAAGGGTCAAGGGTCACCTCGGTGCCGAGCACCCAGATATCAAGCACCTCGGTACGAGGCAAGGGTGTGTTTGGACAGAAAACCTCCCTGAGATTGTATACCTTCCTGTTGCGCATGGGGAAGGGAAGTTTGTTCCTAAAGATAAGAAAATATTAAACAAATTAAAAGAAAATGGACAGATTGTGTTTCAGTATGTGGATGAAAAGGGGGCTTTCAAGGGTTATCCGTATAACCCGAATGGCTCTGTTGAAAATATTGCTGGAATCTGCGATACTACAGGACGGGTACTCGGCCTTATGCCGCATCCTGAGAGGCATATCTTAGGCACACAGCATCCAAGGTGGACGAGGGAAGGGCTGAAGAAAGAGGGAGATGGTTTGCAGATTTTTAGAAATGGTGTAGAGTATATAAAAAGTTTACATTTTTGACAGTGACAGAAATGTAACCTTTTTTACACTTACTTAATATGATTACATATAAGAAGTCTGGTGTAGACATAGATAAGGCGAATAAGTTTGTGAAGGCCATTAGTAAGATGGTTAGACCTACCCGGCGCAAAGAGGTTATTTGCGATATAGGTGGTTTTAGCGGACTTTTTTCTATTCCTAAGAGATATAAAAATCCAGTCCTAGTCTCTTCTACTGACGGGGTTGGTACAAAACTTCTACTTGCAGATTTATTCGGGAAACATAATACAGTTGGGATTGACCTTGTGGCAATGTCAGTAAACGATGTAATTGTAACAGGCGCAGAGCCCCTATTTTTCTTAGATTATTTTGCAACAGGAAAACTCAGTCCAAAAAAGGCAATAGAGATTATGAGGGGGATTGTAAAAGGCTGTAGGCAGGCAAACTGTGCATTGCTTGGCGGAGAGACTGCAGAGATGCCAGGGATGTATAAGGATGAGGAGTATGATTTAGCAGGCTTCTGTGTTGGTATAGTTGAAAGGGATGAGATTATAGACGGCAGCAGCGTCCAGATTGGTAATAAAATTTTAGGCATACAGTCAAGCGGACTTCACTCAAACGGGTTTAGCCTGGTTAGAAAGATTTTTAATAAAAATGAATTAAAAAGACTTGGGTATATACTTTTAAGGCCAACAATAATCTATGTGAGGTCAATATTTGCCCTAAAAAAGATATTAAAGATTAAATCAATTGCACATATAACAGGTGGAGGATTTTATGATAATATCCCACGGGTTATTCCAAAGAATACATCTGCACTTATTTATAAAAATTTATGGGATATCCCTGATATTTTTAAGCTGATTCAAAAAAAAGCAAAAATAGATGATAAAGAGATGTTTCGCACATTCAATATGGGAATTGGAATGGTTTTAGTGGTTTCAGAAAGAGATGCTGCAAAGGCGCAGAAGTTATTAAAAAATTTTAAGCTTAAGTCTTGGATTATAGGAAAGATTGTCAGAGGTGGAGGAGAGGTTATTATATGAAGGTTTTGGTAGTTGGTTCTGGTGGAAGGGAGCATGCACTTGTATGGAAGATAGCGCAATCTAAATTGGTTAAAAAACTCTTCTGTGCACCTGGAAATGGCGGAATCGCTGAAATAGCTGAAATTGTTGATATAAAGCAGGAGGATATTGAAGGCCTGGTAAGATTTGCAAAGGATAAAAGAATAGATTTAACTGTAGTAGGGCCTGAAGCGCCGCTTGTAAAAGGTATTGTAGACAGATTTTCAGAAGAAGGCTTAAGGGTCTTTGGCCCAACTAAGGAACTTTCACAGCTTGAAGGCAGCAAGGTATTTGCTAAAGAAATGATGAAGCGATTTGGGGCGCCTACTGCAGATTTTAAAGTCTTTGAGAATCTAGATGAAGCAAAGAAATATATAAAACAGAAAGGCGTTCCTATTGTAGTAAAGGCAGATGGCCTTGCAGCTGGTAAAGGAGTTATTGTAGCCAAGACTCAAGATGAGGCCACAGATGCGATAGAGCGAATAATGGTGAGAAAAGAATTTGGGGATTCGGGCAAGAGGATAGTTATAGAAGAATGTTTAGAAGGAGACGAAGCCTCAATATTAGTATTTAGTGATGGTAAAACTATTATACCTTTAGATTCTTCGCAAGACCACAAACGCATATTTGATGGCGATAAAGGGAGTAATACTGGTGGGATGGGCGCTTATTCGCCAGCGCCTATAATTACAGAAAAAATCTTTAAAGAGATTATCGAAAGGATTTTTAGGCCTGTTATAGACGGCCTTGCAAAAGAGAATCTATTTTTTAAGGGTGTATTGTATGGCGGGCTGATGATTACAAAAGATGGACCAAAGGTCTTAGAGTTCAATGTGAGATTTGGAGACCCGGAGACACAGGCGATAATACCGAGAATGAAGACAGATTTAATTGAGGAAATGGAGGCCTGCATCGAAAAGAGGCTTGATGAAATAAAAATCGATTGGGACAGAAGGGCTTGTCTGAGTGTGGTGATAGCTTCAAAAGGTTATCCAGAGAAATATGAGAAAGGCAAAGAAATTTTTGGACTTGAGGAAATAAAAAAATTGAAGGACATTATGGTATTTCATGCAGGGACCGTTCAGAAATCCGGAAAATTTTTGACAAATGGGGGAAGGGTGTTGGGAGTGACTGCATTGGGTAAGGATATAAAAGAAGCAAAAGAGCGCGCATACAGAGCAGTTGAAAGAATAGATTTTGATGGAAAATATTATAGAAGTGATATAGGATATAGAGCGATACAGAATATGTGACAAATTTAGATGTAATGTAGGGCAGACAATAGCAGCTTATAGCAGCTGTAGGGGACACTTTAGTGTCCCAAAAGTCTTAAGGAGTTATATGAAAAAACCAATAGTCGGAATATTGATGGGAAGTAAATCTGACAGAGAGACAATGGATGAGACGAAGAAGATTTTGGAAGAATATAAAATACCATATGAAGTGAATGTGCTTTCAGCGCACAGGACACCAGAAGTGGTTCGTAAATACGCTAAAGAAGCTAAGAAAAGGGGTTTGAAGATTTTAATATGCGGTGCTGGCGGCTCAGCTGCCTTAGCAGGTGTTGTGAGTTCTTATACTGATCTGCCTGTTATTGGGGTCCCTATTGAGACAATCTCATTAAAGGGTCTGGATTCGCTTCTTTCAACTGTTCAGATGCCATCTGGCGTGCCTGTTGCAAGTATGGCGATAGGAAAATCAGGCGCTAAGAATGCCGGACTTTTTGTAGTGAGAATTTTAAAGGCCTTATAAGTGTACTATGTTCAACCTACGCGGTTGAACAGGTAATATTATGGAGACTAGGGTTATAAAGATTAATCCCAGGTGCCCTGAGCAAGATTTTATAAAAGAAGCAGCAGGGGTCTTGCGAAATGGCGGGTTGGTTGGTTTTCCCACTGAGACGGTTTATGGAATCGGGGCTAATCTTTTAGAAAGTCAGACCATCCAACGGCTATATGAGATAAAGCAGAGGCCAAAGGATAAACCATTCAGCCTCCATATAAGCGATTTGAATCAGCTGCAGGATTTTGTTTCTTCTTTGTCTAAAGAGGCAGAGGCTCTGATAAAGCGTTTTTGGCCAGGCCCGCTTACAATTGTAACAATTGGTAAAGACGGACAGAAGATAGGCATAAGGATGCCTAAGAATGAGATTGCCATTCAACTCATTAGAGAGGCAAAGGTGCCTGTTGTTGCACCCAGCGCAAACCTTTCAGGAAACACGCCACCTAAAAACGCAAGCGAGGTCTTAAAAGAATTGGGCGGAGTCTTAGATTTAATATTGGATGGAGGCCAGACAGAGATAGGCATTGAATCCACAGTTGTGGATGTGACAAGTTCGCCTTTTAGAATCTTAAGAGAAGGCGCAATAAGTTCAAAGGAGATTTTTAATCAGAGATTTGTCCTTTTTGTATGCACTGGGAATAGCTGCAGAAGTGTTATGGCAAAGGCCCTATTTGAAAAATTGTTAAAAGAATCCTTACTTTCAGATAAATTCAAAGTTGAGTCTGCCGGGATTTCAGCATTGGTCGGCGTTCCACCATCCAGTTTAACTATAGATGTATTAAGGCAGGAAGGTATTGATGTCTCAGGCCATTTAGGAAGGTCTTTGACAGACCAGATGATTAAAGAAGCGGATCTAATCTTTGTTATGGATAATGTCCATAAGGAATTTATATTAAAGAAAAACCCTAGGGCAGAAAAGAAGGTCTTCTTACTTTGGCAAAAGGGTGAGATACAGGACCCGATTGGGAAAAGTTATGAGGTTTATCAGGAGGTCTTTAAGATTATTAAGGATTCAGTAGAAGATGTATTTTTTAAGATTGTAAGGGGGGAGCTTTGATGAGGATTGCGATTGGTGCAGACCACGGTGGTTATAGATTAAAAGAGGTCATAAAAAAATCTCTTATTAAATCGGGTTATAGGATAAATGACTTTGGCACAGACTCAGAATCATCCTGCGATTATCCTCTTATTGGTTATGAAGTTGCAAAAGCAGTTTCAAATGCGAGATTTAAAAAGGCAATCCTTATTTGTAAGTCTGGCATAGGTATGTCTATAGTTGCAAACAAAGTAAAGAATGTGCGCGCAGCGCTCTGCCACACAGTTTCTCTTGCGCGTTCAAGCAGGCAGCACAATGATGCGAATATTTTGATATTAGCGGCAAATTTAGTTAGAGAAAAGCTGGCAAAGAAGATGGTAAAGGTGTGGCTTTCTACGGAGGCACTTGGCGGAAGGCACAGAAGAAGGGTGAGGCAGATAGCGGAGATAGAAAGAAATGAATGTACTTAAGAAGATTGACCCTGAAATCTATAATGTAATACGAAGTGAAATCCTGAGGCAGGAGAATAACTTGGAGCTAATAGCGAGTGAAAATTTCACCTCTTTAGCAGTTATGGAGGCGCAGGGCTCGGTTCTGACGAATAAATATGCAGAGGGCTATCCAAAGGCGCGCTGGTATGGCGGGTGTGAGTATATTGATGAGGCTGAAAAGTTAGCTATTGAGAGGGCAAAGCTCATCTTTGGCGCAGAACATGTAAATGTCCAGCCCCATTCAGGCACACAGGCAAATATGGCGGTCTATTTTGCACTCTTAAAACCTGGCGATACTGTCCTGGCAATGGATTTAGCATGCGGGGGGCATCTTTCCCACGGCCACCCCCATAATTTCTCAGGCAGATTTTATAATATAGTTACTTATGGTGTGAGTAGGAAGGATGAGACCTTAGACTATGATGAGATCTTATCTTTGGCAAAAGAATATAAGCCTAAGATGATTCTTGCAGGGGCATGCGCATATTCCAGAATCATAGACTTTGAAAAGTTTAGAGAGATTGCAGATAGTGTAAGGGCATATCTCTTTGTGGATATGGCGCATATAGCTGGGCTTGTTGCAGCAGGCTTGCATCCCAGTCCTATACCTTATGCAGAGGTCATCACAACAACAACGCACAAGACCCTTCGTGGGCCGCGAGGAGGAATGATACTCTGCAAGAAAGAGATTGGAAAGTTTATTGACTCGCAGATTTTCCCTGGGATTCAGGGCGGACCTTTAATGCATGTAATTGCAGCAAAGGCAGTCTCGTTTAAAGAGGCGATGGAGCCTGATTTTAAAAGATACCAGGAGCAAATAGTAAATAATGCAAGGGCCTTGAGTGAGGCCTTAAAAAATTTAGGCTATAGGATTATCTCAGGTGGGACAGATACACATCTTTTTTTAGTAGACCTCTCAGGGAAGAATTTAAGCGGTCGTGAAGCAGCGCTTATTTTAGATAAGGCAAGGCTTACAGTCAATAAAAACCTGATACCATTTGATAAAAAAAGCCCCAAAGTTACAAGTGGCATCAGGCTTGGGACACCTGCTGTTACTACGCGTGGTATGAAAGAAGAGCAGATGAAGGAGATTGCAGATATAATTGAGCAGACGCTAAAGTTTCCGAAGGATGAGGCAGTTTTGAAAAGCTCAAGGCAGAGGGTGGAAAAACTTATAAAAAGATTTCCCCTGTATCCTGAACTTATAAAGAGGTACAGATGAAGTGTCCATTCTGTGGTCATTTAGAGGATAAGGTTGTGGACTCAAGGGCATCTGAAGAAGGCCGTTCAATCAGGCGCAGGAGAGAATGCTTTAATTGCCATAAAAGATTCACAACATATGAGAATATAGAAGAGATGCCCTTGATGGTAATAAAGAGGGATGGCAGAAGAGAGCCTTTTGACAGGAAGAAAGTCTTAGCTGGGGTGTTAAAGGCATGTGAAAAGCGGCCTGTTGGTATGGAAAAGGTGGAGGGCCTTGTAGATAAGGTAGAGCAGGCCCTTCAGAAGAAATTTGACAAGGAGGTTGAGACGACCCGGATTGGGGAACTCGTTATGGAGCTATTGCAGGGATTAGATGAGGTTGCCTACGTCAGGTTCGCCTCAGTCTATAGGCAATTCAAAGACCTAAATCAGTTTATGAGGGAGTTGAAGGATTTGCTGAATAGGCAGGAGAGGAGGTAAATAATGAAAAGACCTGTAGCATTTTTGTTAATTGGTTTTGTTATGTTATTTCAGATATTTTCTTATGCGCAGGAAAGTAATAAAGAGAGGCTTCTTATACTCAGAGAGGCGCAAGAGGACCAGAAGAGCACAGTTGCAATAGAAGCATATCTTTTAGATAATATTTTAGAGGTTACTATAATTGCAAGGATGCCAGGCACAAAGCCAAAGATATATAACGCTATTGTAGTTGGGCCAAGATTAGGACGTTTGAGCAGTGAGTCAAAAGAAGTACTTCTTGCAACAGCAGAAGAGGACAAACCATTTCCAACAAAAAGAAAAGATATGGCATTTATAAGTTTCTCTAAAGGCGAGGAGACCAAAAAAGCAAGAGGAACACTTACAAGAGAGCTGGTAACTTTTCGTATTCCACCTGAAAGAGTAGTAAAAGGTAAGAGATATGAGCTGTGGGTGCAGATAGAAAGCTTACAAGTGGGTGGGGGATATAAGACATTTAAATTTGACCTGGGAAATATTGGGGAGCTTATTCTGCAGTAAAAATCTTATTGGTTCGTCAGGAGGTGGCTTACAAGGTTTGCTTTTTTCTTTAGCTCTTCTAAATACCTATCAAATATAGCTTGCCTTTTAGCAATAAGTGTCTTTTCTTTAAAACTATCCTTCTCTTCTTCAAATTTTTTCTCATCTATACCTTGGAATTCATCGAGTCTCAAGATGCAGTAACCAGCGTTTGTCTGGACAGGGCCGCCTATTTCACCTACTTTTATTCTAAAGGCTAAATTAGTAAATTCTCCGCCTGGCCCTATGCCAGGTATATAGCTATTTATAGTCAGGTATTCAGTTGTTTTGACTTCTAAGCCCAATTCTCCCGCAGTATCCTCAAAGCTCTTATTTTCAGTGAGGGACTGTTTTATCTTGATATAAAGCTCGCCTGCATTCTCTTTGGCCTTATGCCAGGTGAGCTCATTAATTAGACTCAGCCTCACCTCTTCTTTCGCCTCTTCAAATTGGGGGAGATATGGGGGCTTCTGTTCTTTTATCCT